>JADLBG010000214.1 GCA_020847895.1 Bryobacterales bacterium | reverse complement strand
GTTCAGGCGGCGATTCTTCGAAAGAAAAACGCCAAGCAGGAGTTTACGGTGTGAAACTCTCCGCGTCAAGGGGTATTTAACTAAAATCCAGCCTCCTTCGTGATTCGGCTCTATCCCAATTCACAGCCTGCGTTTGGAGGAGCTTCTGGCCGAAATCAAACTTGTCGTAGATCAAATACTTCCAGTGCTGGGGTTGTTGATTTCCCTTACTTCCACACATATCAACACGTTGAGACTCGAACACCTTCGCCCCACTTGCAGGATCGCTCCCCTGCATGGAACGCCCTATTTGCAGCAATTACCATTGACAAATGCATGGAATCTAGTCCACAATCGCTTTGGTAACCCGCTGCCATGGGCGCTGCAAACGGCAACTTAGGAGAAGCTATTCCAATGGGGTTTCGCAACAGTCGCTGCACACAGTTTCTTACTACGACACAAGTCGCTGACATGCTGAACATCGCGCCGCGTACAGTATGTCTTTGGGCAGAATGCGGCGAAATCCCCGGCATCAAACTGGGGCGGCACTGGCGCTTCAGTGAAGAATCCATCAGGCATTGGATAGAGACTCGCTCCGGCACCGAACAGCACCGTCGCCCTTCAACTGCGGCCCGTACCCCGGAAAGAACTCCTCGCCGCCCAGCGGAACCAGGTCTGCCCTCACCTTCACACCACTGACCCACATGTCCCTTGGGCGGACGGACCACTGGGCCATGCTTCGCCAAACATTGACTGCCGCACGGACCTCCGGCACAAGCCGCAAGTTCCATCGTAAAGAAAATACCTCGGGACTGTCCCCGAGACCGGGGTTCACGCAGCCAGTCCAATATCGTAGTTGGAACGCTATTAGGTTAGCGGCCACGCACAGCATCAGGCACCGGCAACACGGCATCATGATGGTGGCCCCACGAACGTACCATTACATGGTCCCCCCAAGCCCTGTAAATCACACCTTTAGGGCATCCGAGCATACAAGAGCTATCCGCCATTGTCCAGCAGGGCTCGGAAGTTATACGGAACTTATGGACATGTGCTGCTGGTTGCAATGCCCCCCGTAAAAGTAATGGTACAGCTCCCTATGGTTACTGACCGGCTCATTCCAGATGCGCCGTTCGCGTAGATGGACCCTCCGATGTAGAGATTGTGTACGGCACTGGAACTTGAGCCGATATCGTACGTGTTCGCGGCAAACGGGAGCAACTTCCCCCCAGGTTCTATCCGCCATCGGTCGGTAAGAGATGTCTCCCCCGCTGTTGTGCCAAACACTAGACCTTCAAAGTACTCGCTGCGTACACGTGCACGCTCCTGAACTCCAGGCTGCTCGCGCTTGAACACAATTACACCAGCTCCATTGTGTGATCCGTTCCTCTCGCCTACATACATGGTTGGCGCCGTGTAGCTGCTTCCAGCGTTAACCATATCGAGAGGGCCGAACAACTCACCCTTGTCAGTAATCCCTCGCACATTGGCAAAGTTATACGGTATGGAAACGCCCTCAGACGTTGGAAGGTTCGTAAACCAGTTACCTCTCGTTCCGCTTGTCCCTCCAATGCCCTGGTTGTAGTAAACCTCATCAAATGCATTTCCATACGGGAAGCCGCCGTCGTGGGTCGGTTGAGAAAACCTGATCCCCACACCCCCCAGAGTAATTGCAGGAGGACGAACCGGCACACGAAATCGCGATTCGCTTGAATTGATTGCTGTCGGGTAAATGCCAACTCGATCCCAGAAGACCCAGTCCCACCTCCATACCACAAGATACCACCGATAGCCACGACACCGCAGGTATCCTTTCCTCCGGACACCTGATATCCGTCCAGTTTCATCCCGCTCGCAGTGCTGGTCGCTGGTGAAAGAGCATTAACATTAAGCATTAAGATGTTGCAGTTCCCGTAAGCAATCGAAGTCGTATTACGGGTGTTTAGCGAGTATGCCAATCCAGTGTAATTCGAAACGGTTACTCGCTCAAACTTCGATCGGGAAGAGTGTATGATCTCTAGGCCTGAGGCGGTGCCGCCACCGTTAAAGTGGATTCCTTCGATCCGCATGTTCAACGTTGGCCCACGAACCTTGAGCATTGGTCCAGTGAAGGAATTGATGGCCTGTAACTTCGTCCCTGAATCTGCGGCATTAGCATTGCCGGACTCCTGGGAACTGACGCCGTCTCCGGCCCCAATCAAACTGACGGCGAAGCGCGTCGACTCCATCGAGTCGGTGCCATCTCCCATATTGATCGTGTTTGCTATGGCGTACTTCCCGGCAGGTAACGTCACTACGCCGCCGGCCGTCGGCAAGTTGTTTATGCAGGTATTGATCGTTCCGCTAGCATCCTGTAGCCAAGCGGGAAGCGTACAGTCGGCGCCGAGTGCGTCATTCACAAATGGAATGGCCATTGACGCAATGGCCATAATGGCTAACGCGAAATTAGACATACGAAAATCCCTCTTATTCCTGTAACGTCTCCTCCATGTGGGCCTGCCCACTGGTTGGTCAAACACCGACCGTGGAAGAGTATATCGTGGGTCCATTCCTTTTGTATGCGGCAATTGCCGCAAGGCCGCCACAAGCTTCACATGCTCGTTACATCGGCCTTCTTAAGATGAGCGCCACGATGAATCAAGGTAAGCAACCGCTCGGAACTTGTCACGGACCGGTAAGCGGGCGGGCCATGCTTCGTTACTTTGAGTTGATCCGGCTTAATCCCGCTGATCCCATAGAGAGCGCATTCAGGCGACTCTTCCGTGCGGATCTCCCCGATGCCTCCGATACTGATTCTGAGGACATACGACGGAATCGCGCAAGTGGAAATCCTTGGCGCTGTGATACCATCGAAGGGGTGGTTCAGTGTAGTATCGGGAAATGGGTATTGAGTCTCAAGGATCTGGTGGGCAAAGGGCTTACCGCGCGAGGTGAGAGCCTGCGTATCAAGCGGTTAGAGGATGAGATATCCGAGTTGAAGAACGAGTTGTCTCGCCTAAATGGGATCGTAGCATCCGGGAGACTCGTGGATTTGGTCGATTTCGGCGAGCTTAGAGTATTCATGTACACGAATGACCTGAGCTACATACAATTAAACGATAAATACCGCCGGCACACTCCTTCCGCGAATATGCGTGATTTTTCGAAACCATATCGATCTGCGTCCGAGCGCTACCACAACGGCCGTGAGCCCCTGCTTTCGTTTCTATTGAGTCACTACTGGCTCCACGACCTCGACTTCGCCGTGTTCGACGTTGGCTGCCAGTATGGTACTAGCGCAATGGCGGCCGCGCAAGTCATTCTCTCCAGCGGGCACACGAATCACGTATATGCTTTCGATCCCGGCGAGGCAGGCAGACTGGCGCGCTACAACATCATTCTGAATGGCCTCGAGAGCCACGTCACGTTCGAATGCCTTGCCGTCTCCAAGGGAACGTTCCCTGGCTTGGTGTTCACGGAAACCGGGCACTCCGAGAACAATCGCCTCGTGAACCGGACCCCGACGATGGAAGCGTCATCGTATGTTGTCATGTGTACATCCATCGACGAGTACGCCGCGCGGAAGAGTTTGTCCGGTCATTGCGTCATCAAAATCGATACGCAGGGTGGCGAGGTGGAGGTGTTCGAAGGCATGAACCATTTACGTCAGACCCGCCAGGTAACATGCATCAGTGAATTTGTTCCGGAGGCAATCGCTACACGCGTCTGCCCCATCGAGTGGCTGACACGGGTTTCCGAGGGCTGTTCCATCTTCGAAGTGCCGGGCATGGATATGTTTCTCTCTCCTTCTCACTCGTTAAGGTACGTGCCGCGGGACACGGTACCGGAGTTCGTCAACGAAATCCGCGAACGGCCCAACCGTTATACTGACATCGTCCTCATCCCTGAGACCCTTCCCGGGCATACGGTCTTGGCACGGCGGTTGGGCAAACCCTCGTGAAGCATCCATAACCACCATCACCTCTGCGCCCTCTGCGCCTCTGCGAGACTCCTCCGCCCCCCCCCGGTCACAACCAATCCACAAAAATATGCGAACGATAAAAACGATATAAATCAAATAAATACATCTTCTCCGCGCGCTCTCCCCCCGAAACCCTTCACGCCCCATCGTAAAGTGTAGTCGTGATCGGCAACTGGCCGGCCAGGTAAGGTATCCCATGATCGACCCCGAAAAGAAACGCAACATCGCCCGTGAGAACGGCAGCAAGTCGAAAGGCCCCATCACCCCGGAGGGCAAGCAGCGATCCTCCCTCAACGGCATCACTCACGGACTCGCCTCCAGGTGCGTTGTCCTTGCCAACGAATCCCAGGAAGCCTACGACAACCTCCTCGCCGCCCACCGCACCGAGTGGCAGCCCGCTTCCCTCACCGAAAGCAACCTCGTCACCGCAATGACCAACTCCTACTGGCGCCTGTGCCGCATCTGGTCCATGGAAACCGCCCTCTTCGACTCGGAAATGTTCACCGAGAAAGAGGGCTTTGAAGCCGCCTGGTCCAATCACCACCCCGCCATGCGCGCCATGGACGCCATGGCTTCCATCGATTACCATGCCCCCGGAACCCTCGACATCCTGCACCGCTACGAGGTCCGCTACGAACGCCTCTACCGCTCCTCCATGGACCAGCTCCTCAAACTCCGCCGCCGCCGCCACGCCCCGGACATCGCTCCCACCCTCTTCGTCACCCCCGCCGGTCTCACCGCGCCCGAAACGCCCGAAGAGTCCGCCCCCGCCCCGGAATCACCCTCGGCCCCTGCCGGCTGGGTCACCCGTATCCTTGCCTTCCTCCTCTCCCTGCTCGCGTTCCTCCGTCCTTCTTCCCGCAAATCCTCCAAATCCCGCCGCTATCGCCTCCATTTTCCGACCGAACCGGCCGCGCTCCCCGAACTTCCGTCCTTCACCTTCTATTTCCCCGAATTCTTCTCCTGGCTCTCGGTCTTCACCCGCCCCTATGCCCGAATAGCACCCCACCACCGCGCTTGACCTCGACCATCGTCTGTCGCCGCCGGACAATGTACCATGAGAAACCATGCACATCGCCGGTAAGTCGGTAGTCGTCACAGGCGCGGGACACGGCATTGGCCGGGCGCTCGCAATGCGCTTCGGCCTGGAAGGTGCGAAGGTTGCCGTGGCCGATGTGGAGGAAGCCGCTGCCCGCCATACCGCGGAAGCAATCGGAGGAATCGCCTTCCGTACCGATGTTTCCCGGGAAGCGGAGATCCGGAAACTGGTGAATGCGGTTACGGAGCAGTACGGGCAGATCGACCTCTTTTAGTCGAACGCAGGCATCTTCATCGATGGTGGGCTCGAGACTCGCGATGAGGAATGGGAGCGCATCCTGTCCGTCAACTTCCGCGCGCACCTCTACGCGGCGCGGGCGGTGCTGCCGCGGATGCTGGAGCGCGGGGAGGGGTACCTGCTGCAAGTGGTGTCGGCGGCAGGGTTGCAGACGCAGATTGGCTCGGTATCCTATGCCGTTACCAGGCATGCGGCCCTCGCTCTGGCGGAGTGGATCGCGATGGAGTACGGGGATGCCGGGATCAAGGTCTCGTGCGTATGCCCGCGGGGTGTGAGGACGCGCATGTTGCTTGGCGAGGATGGCGGACGGGACAGCTTTCTGAAAGCCGGATCCATTGATCCCGAGGATGTGGCGCAGTCCGTGATGGATGGGTTGCGCTCGGAACGATTCCTCATTCTGCCGCATCCGGAAGTAGCCGCCTACTTCCAGCGCAAGGCCTCCGATTATGACCGGTGGCTGCGGGGCATGCGGCGGTTGAAGAAACAGGTGGACGATGCGAAATCGAAGAAAACCTGAAACCGGGACTCTACAACAAACTGTCGCGTTTCTGTTTTTCCAGCAATTTCACCAGGTCGCCGACCTTTTGCGCCTGGTTGCGGTCGGCCACCAGCAGCGCGTCCGGCGTGTCGACGATCACCAGGTCTTTCACGCCCAGCAGCGCTACCAACTTGCCCGCCGCATCCACGTAGTTGCCGCTGCTCCACTTCTGAATCATCTCCGAGCGCGCGGCGTTGCCATCCCGGTCGCGGCGCGCCAGTTCGTACACCGCATTCCAGCTTCCGACATCGTTCCAGCCTACGTTGTCCACTGCGAGGCCCACCACGTTTCCGGCCTTCTCCATGACGGCATAGTCGATGGAAATGCTCTCGCAGAGCGGGAAGATCTGCGAGAGCTTTGCACCGAAGGCGCGGCTCGAAAACGGTGGCAATCCCGCGAGCAGCGTCGCGGTTTTCGGCAGGTAGAGCCGGAGCGCCTCCAGAAATACACCCGCGCGGCCGAAAAACATGCCCGCATTCCAGCAGAAGTTGCCCGCCTCGACAAACTTCTCCGCCGTGGACAGGTCGGGCTTCTCGCGGAAGCTCAGAGTGGGGACGGCGTTCATAGCGCCCACCTCGAAACCAGGCGGAAATTCGATATACCCGTAGCCCGTCTCCGCCCACATCGGCTGAATGCCGAGAACGGCGAGGTTTCCACCACCGGCCGCCCGGAAGGCCGGGCGAACCATGCGCAGAAACCGCGACGGCTTCGTAATGTAATGGTCGGCGGGGAAGACTCCCATCACGGACTCCTGATCGAGAGAGTGCAGAATGTGGGCAATCAGGCCGATGGCGGGGGCCGTATTCCGTCCCACTGGTTCCGCGAGGATCTGCCTCTTGGGGACTTCGGGCAGTTGCCGTACAATCTCTGTCCGCAGGTAGCCGTTGGTCAGCACCCAGATTCGTTCCGCGGGCAGAACCGGCCTCAGGCGTCGGACGGTTTGCTGAATCAGGGATCCCTCGCCGAAGAACGGCAACACCTGCTTCGCTTTCGCTCTGCGGCTGCGGGGCCAGAAGCGAGTGCCGCGACCCCCGGCCAGAATGAGACCGTAATAGTTGGATTTCCCGGGATGGGTCGCCATGCTCGCTATTGAATCTTGTACGGGCGAATGAGCATGAAAGTGCGCTTCCACCGGGTCTTCGAGAAGAAGTTCTGCGCCAGGTCCAGCACGTGGTCGAGGCCGATGGTGGAACTGGCGAGGGCTTCCGTGGGGGCGTCATAAGACCAGTAGATGATCAGCGGTTTCCCGATGATATTCTCCCGCGGAACAAAGCCCCAATAGCGGCTGTCGAGTGACGAATCACGGTTATCGCCCATGGCGAAGAAGCTGTGTGGAGGCACTATCACGTCGCCGTTCACCACGTGCTTTTCCAGCATTTCGTCCGCCTTCCCAAGCAGGCGCATGTTCGGCGTGCTCGGGAAGTTGTCGCGGTAGGAATCGATATACTCGGTCTTGTTGACCCTGTAGGGCTCGTTCAGCGCGTGGCCGTTGAGATACACCACCTTGTTGACCAGATGAATGCGGTCGCCAGGGACGCCGATGACTCGTTTGACGAATGTCTGCCGGATATCCACCGGGTAGCGGAAGACAATAATGTCGCCGCGGTGCACCTCGGTATACGGCAACAGATATTTACTGATGGAACCAGGGGGCGAATACGCGAGTTTGTCCACCAGGAGATGGTCGCCGATCAACAGCGTGTCCTCCATCGAACCCGTCGGGATGACGAAGGCTTGGACGAGCGTGGTTGTGCCGAACAGCAGCAGCAGGATGGTCACCGTCCATTCGGCAATAGCGCCGCGAGGGGTTTCCTTCTTGCTTTCCGCGGCCGTGTTGGGGACCTGCTCGGGAGTGGTAACTTCGGACTGGTTCACGCCTTTATTCTAACAGGCGGCGTATGACCGGGTTACCGTCATAAATCAGGACCAGAAGGGTTCACCGGGCATCAACTGCGAACGGAGGTAGTCCTCGTTGGGCTCGAATCCGAGGCCGGGGACTTGGGGAACGGTGAGATGCCCGTTCTTCACTTCCGGCGGACGGACGGCGGACATCTTCTCGACGTGGCGCGTGGGGCGGCCGAGCGCGCTTTCCGAGCGGTAGAAGTTGTGAATCGCCGAGCCGAAGTGGGCGTTGGCGTAGCAGAGAACCAGGCTGCCCACGTTATGCAGCGCCACCGGCGTGCGCGTGAGTTGCGCGTAATCGGCGATCTTCTTTGTTCCCGTGAAGCCGCCGGCGAAGGCGAGGTCGGGATGCACGATGTCCACCGCCTGGCTATCGAGGAACGGCTTGAAGCCGCGCACGAGTTCCAGCTTTTCGCCGGTCAGCAACGGGATTCGCGCCGCACGGCGCAGCGCGGCCCACCCTTCCGAGAAGGGCACGTTGAGCGGGTCCTCGAGAAACAGCGGATTCATCGGCTCGACGGCTTTCGCCACCTGCATGGCGCTGGTGGTGTCGAGTTCATTGTGGCAATGGACGGCAATGTCGATCTCCTCGCCCACCGCTTCGCGGGCGTTGCGGAAAGCGCGGGCGACGCGGCGGAGTTGATCGCTGTCGAGCGTGGTGGCATAGCGGGCGGCGGGCACGCCGATAATCGAATCGATGCCGCACTTGAAAGCGGTGAACTTCTCAGGCATTTCCTTGATGCGCTGCGCCCACGCGCGGCACGATGCCGCGTCGAGCAGGTTCACTCCAATGCCGTGGGAATACATCCGGATCGAGTCGCGGAACGGGCCGCCCAGCAGGACATTCACGGGCTGCCCGGTAATCTTTCCGGCGATATCCCACAGCGCCATGTCGATCCCGCTGATGGTGGGGATGTGCGCCATGTAGGTGTGCATGAGAGTAGTGAGGTTGTGGAAGTGCCGCTCGATAGGCAGCGGGTCCTGCCCGACGAGATATTGCTTCATCGTTTCCACCCGGGCTCGAGCCATCGGCCCGGTGGAGCCGGCTTCGCCATAGCCGGTGATGCCCGCGTCCGTTTCGATCCGGATGAGACAGTTGCCGGCGATATCTTTGATCTGCATTACCTTGATTGCGGTGATCTTGACCTTTCCCCGGTGAGGTTCTGCCAAGGCTTCGTACCGGGCGAGCCAGGCGCCGGCGGGGAGGGCCAGCGCGCGGCGGATCCATTCGCGGCGAGTGACGTGGCGATTCATGGCTACATCATATCCGGCACAATGGTTCCCATGCGTGTGCGTATCATGACGGCCGCCGAGGCCGTAAGAGAAATCAAAGACGGCGCCAATGTAGCCACCGGCGGATTTGTCGGAGCCGGACATCCCGAAGCACTCACCGTAGCCTTACGGGAACGCTTCCTGGCCGAAGGAAAGCCGCGGGGCCTTACGCTCATCTATGCGGCCGGGCAGGGGGACGCCAGGGATCGCGGACTGAACCATGTCGGGTTGCCGGGATTAGTGCGGCGCGTGATTGGAGGTCATTGGAATCTGGCCCCGGCGCTGGCTCGGCTGGCGGTGAATAACGAGATCGAGGCCTATAACTTTCCGCAAGGCGTCATCTCGAAGCTGTTCCGCGAGATCGCTTCCGGCAATCCCGGCATGCTCAGCCGCATCGGCTTGGGCACGTTTGTCGATCCGCGTTTGGGCGGGGGTAAGGTGAACCGCGTGACGCATGAGGATCTGGTCGAGGTGATGCAGATCGGCGGCCGGGAGATGCTTTGGTACCGGGCCGTGCCGGTGGACGTGGCGTTGATTCGGGGCACGGCGAGCGATGAGTTCGGCAACATCAGCTTCGAGCGCGAGGTCATGACCGGAGAGGC
>JADLBG010000213.1 GCA_020847895.1 Bryobacterales bacterium | reverse complement strand
GGCCGGAATCTATGAGGCCCGCTGCCGGAGGTGCTTCGAGCCGGGCATCCCGAAACAGGAGTACCTCGAATTCGCCCGTCCCCTGCTCCGTGAAAAAGAGTAACCGGAGGTTGAGGACTGCCGTCTACCGAATTGATTACAATGAGGAAGTTGTTTCTCCATTCCAGCAACCAAGGAGTGAACCGTGAGTGAGCATGGCACTATGAACTATGGAACACCCTCCGGCGGATCGAACGTGAAGGTCGCCATTCTCTTCGGCGCTGTCCTCGCTTTGCTCGCCGCCAACGTGTATTTATTCCTTCAACTGGACCATGTCCGCACGGACATGACACAGATGAGGGAGTCGCTGCAAACGGAGATCGCCAACCTGCGCGAAGCCTCCTCGGTCACCGCCCAGACCAATCGCAAAGCCGCCGAGAATCTGCGCGACGAGTTGGAAACCGCCCGCCGTCAGGCGGCGATGGCGGTGGGACAGGCCAAAACCGACGCCGAAGCCAAAGTGGCCGATCTGCATAAGCGGATCGAGGCGGAACGCCAGAAGTCCGCGCAGGCGCAACAGGCCCTCAAGAGTGAACTCACCGAGGTCAGAAAGGACGCCTCCGAGGTGAAGGGCAAAGTGGAGGATGTCAACAAGGAAGTGGGAGTAGTCAAAAGCGACGTCGCCTCCACCAAATCCGAACTCGACAAGACCATCGCCGAACTCAAGAGCGTGCGCGGAGACATGGGAGTGCAGAGCGGCCTCATTGCCACCAACGGAAAAGAACTGGCCGCCCTGAGGGCGCTTGGAGAGCGCAATTACTTCGAGTTCAAGCTGCCGAAAACGAAGGCGCCGCAGAAGGTGGGGGACATCTCCATGCAGTTGAGGAAGGCCGATCAGAAGCGGAACCGCTTCACCATTGACGTTTGGGCAGACGACAAGAAGACGGAGAAGAAGGACAAGAACATCAACGAACCTGTCCAGTTCTACACATCGAAGGCCAAGATCCCGTATGAGATTGTGGTGAACGAAGTGAAGAAGGATCTTATTGTGGGCTATCTGGCGACGCCGAAAGTGACTGCGGCCCGATAAGCGGAATCAATCAAGGGGCAAGGCGGAAACCTGCAACTTCTCGCGCCCCTTCACCTGCACCTTTACCTTCTCCATCAGCCCCAGGTTTCCGGGCAAGGTGAGCGTGTAGTAACCGCGCACAACATCGAAAATTTTCGCCGCCGGCGCTTTGCCGCCGGTTTTGCGGAAGTCGCGCAGTTGAAAAGAGGCGCCGCCCGTCTGCTGCGCCAGCTTTTCGAACATCGATTTTCCGGAGCCCGCCACGTAAACCGGATACATGGATATCGACTTCTTTCGCGCCAGGCGCGCCACCTCCCGCTCGCTCGCGCGGCTGTGACCTTCGAGTCCGGTGGTGACCAGGAGGATGACCTTGCGAAAAACGGCGTGTTCGAAGCCCTGATCCAGCGCCACAAAGAGGGCATCGAGCACGTTGGGGCTGTTGCCGTACCGGATCTTGGACAGTGCGGCGGAGAGAAGCTGTTTGCTCGAGGTGAAATCCTGAATCATCTCGGTGGAAGTGTCAAAGGAGACCACCGACATTTGCTCTTTTGCCTCCAACTGAGTGACGAAACTCGAGGCCACCGGCTGCACCATTTCGCCCACCGCGCTTGAATCCACCAGCAGCATGATATCCACCGGCTTGCGGCTGAATTCGCAGGCATCCACGCGGCGTTCGGTCTTGTCTTCGATAACGGTAAAGTCCTTCGCCTCCAAGCCCATTACTGCCTCCCCGGTCTTCTGCTCCGCCACGGTGACCAGGATGCGCAGCGCTCCCTGCGCCATGATCGCGGCGGCAAACAGCATGGCGGTCAGGCGTCTCATCCCAGAACCTCTCCCGCGCTCATTCCGAAGCCCGGCGCTCGGCCTGGGGCAAAGTGTCCTCCTGTCCGGACACCACCACTTTTACGCCCGTATCGAGCCGGGCTAAACTCGACGTAGCCACGGTTTCTCCATTCTGCAAGCCTTCCATGATTTCCACTTCCTGATCGAAGCGATCACCGAGTTTCACGTCGCGCGCTTCGATGACGCCGGAGTTCACAACATACGTCTTGTTCGAGCCCAGGACGTAACTGACCGCGGTGGCGGGAACCACCAGGATGCGCTCCGTCTTGTCCGTCTGGATCCGCGCGCGAGCATACGACCCGGGTTTCAATTCGCCCTTGGAATTGCCGATCAGCGCCTCGACCACAAATGTCCGCTTGGACTGGTCCACGGTGGGAGAAATTCTCCAGATCTTCCCTTCAAACGTTCGATCCGTGAACGCTTCCACGGAGACCTTTGTCTGTTGGCCCGTCTTGACCCATGGGGCCATCCGCTCCGGCACCTCGATTCGCAGGCGGATCGGGTCTGTCTTCACCAGAGTCAGCAGCGGAGCATTCGGCCTGACATATTGGCCCACCGTTACCTGCCGGTCTTTGACCGAACCCGCATAAGGAGCCCGGACCGTGGTGTCGCGCAGTTTCTTCCGTTGCAAGTCCAACTGGGCCTTGAACCGCTCCACCTCCTGCTGGAGATTGCGCGTCTGATTGATGGTGGAATCGTATGCAGCCTGCATGGCCTGCAATCTTGCCGAGGCCTGGTCGAGGTCGCTCTTGGCGCCGATTCCCTGCTCCACCAGGCTTTTCAATCGATCGAAGCGCTGCCGGGCCTCCAGCAGGTCCGCCGCCGCCCTCC
>JADLBG010000212.1 GCA_020847895.1 Bryobacterales bacterium | reverse complement strand
TCACACGCTCGCCAGAGAGCAGAGCAGTCATTTCCCGCGGCACCGGTTTGTCCGACGTGTTTGCTTCCACTCCTCTTTATCGCAAGCATTTACGTGCCAAGTACACTTCAGCTTCGGAATTCAGGCTTAATCTGGCCTTCGCGCAGGCGCCGCCTCCGTCCATCCTAAGAATCGACGTCGCAAACTTTGTCTTGTACAATGGCGACATTTCTGACGTACTAGCGTTCGCCAAGAACCCGAACAGAACACCATCGAAAATCGGGCCTGGGACGGGCAGCGGGGAATTCAGCGTGACTGTCGTTCTCGCGGACATTGTGGGCGTCAATGGCCAGCCCGCCAAGGGTCTGTTCGCCGCCCGAACGCAGGTGATTGCTGCGAGTCCGAATCCCACTCCTGGAACCGCTATCGCCGATGTTACGCGGAACGGGATTCGGGAGCAACTCTTCGAAATCTCGCAACCGGACGGCACGCCGATTGGAAATATTGTCGCTTTGGGATTCGATGGGGGAACTCCTCCCCCCGGGGCGCCCTTAACGCAGCGAGGTGGGAATTGGGCAATAGTGGGGGGCACGGGAGCGTTTCTCGGCGCGCGCGGCCAGATGGGTGGGACTGGACTCCAGTCCGGCTTGCGCGCAGCCTCGATGGCGGAGGACCCTGCCAACCGCCGCGTGAATGGAGGGGGGACGTCTCAGTACGTCCTGCACCTGATTCCGATGTGGAGGCCGGAAATCGTGACCACGCCCGGCGGGCCTGCGGTGGCCCACTCCAGCGACTTCACGCTTGTTAGTGCAGCCAAACCCGCCGCAGCCGGCGAGATCTTGTCGGTATTTGCAACAGGACTCGGTCCGGTTCGCTCCAGCATTGACCCCGGCCGGCCGTTTCCGTCAAGTCCTCTGGCCGTGGTCAATTCGCCGATCGAGGTGATCGTGAACGACAAGCCCGCCGAGGTGCTGGCCGCCGTCGGCTTCCCCGGGGCAGTGGACGGGTATCAGGTGAATTTTCGCGTACCATCCGATGCGGCACAAGGAGTTGCGAGCATCCGTCTGACCGCGGCCTGGATTTCCGGCTCGCCAGTGAGCATCATGGTGCAATAAAGATTAACGGCGGAGAATGGCTCGGTGACCCGCCAGCCCGGGAAATTTGCGGTCCAGAGCTGTTTTGTTTGCCGGCTACCCTCGACGTTGAAGAGTCATGGGTGGTCGCGGCGTGGCATCGTTCCGTCTCGAAGAGGGTCACAATCGGCTCGGACAACAGAGCATCTTGACAGCGAGGAACAAAGAAGGGGATTTGTCGAGAAGGCCGGAAGCGACCAGCCGGCGCACTGGGTCAGGCGCTCGAAATGAGATTCATTGAGAATCATCAGCTCCCTACTCCAACAAGGGCGCCTGGTGTATACTGGCGGAGATCGGCGACCCGTATTTCGCGGGCACGAGGCTACGTCGGGGGATTGTACTATGTGGCGATACTCCCTCCTGCTGGCGTTTCTGTTCTTCCCGACAGTGGCGCCATCGCAGCCCTCCGCTGGCGAATACTTCAAGATCACCGTAATCGATGCGGCAACCGGCCGCGGTGTACCTCTAGTCGAACTGAAGACAACAAACGACATCGTCGTCCATACCGACAGCAACGGGATCATCGCCTGGAACGAGCCCGGCCTGATGGATCGCGACGTTTATTTCTCGATCCGAAGCCATGGTTATCGTTTTCCGGGCGATGGCAGGCGGCTGCGAACGACCCGCGGCGGAAGCATTGTGCTGAAGGTCGAGCGCGTGAACATCGCGGAGCGCCTGTACCGAATCACCGGGCAAGGCATATACCGTGACAGCATTCTCACCGGCATGCCGGCACCGCTGCGCAATCCAGTTCTGAACGGCGAGGTGATGGGGCAGGATACAGTGTTCGCGACCCCGTACCGGGGCAAGATCTTCTGGCTATGGGACGACACACACCGCGCCGCAGGTGCGCTGGGCTCGTTGGAGGGCTGCGCGGCTACTTCCGAACTGCCCGCCAACGGCGGACTGGATCCCAGCGTTGGCGTGGACCTGAACTACATCGTGGATGACTCGGGGTTCTGCAAGCGGATCACACCGTTCCCAATTCCCGGCATGAAATGGAAGTACTGGGCCGTAACAGTGCGGGACGAGCGAGGAGCCGAGCGGCTGGCCATAGGCTATGGCAGCATGAGAGACCTCGGCGTGGCGTACGAATACGGTTTGGCCGTCTTCAACGACGAGAAGGAGGAGTTCGAGCGAGTTGGGGAGTCTGGAAAAGGCGCCATTCGAACCGTGCCCACTCATCCCTGCCGCGCCTCGGTTCGAGGAACCCAGTACTTCTACTTTCCGGGTCCATTGCCGGATGTGCGCGTCCGTGCGGAGTTCGCTGCCTTAGCTGATCGTGCTGCATATGAGGCGTATACGTGCCTCGCTCCAGGGAGCCGCTACGAAAAGGGAGGTACACACCTCGATAGGGCTCCGGACGGAAAGCTACGCTACGGGTGGAAGAGAAACACGCCGCCGCTCGATTTCAGCCAGGAGAAGGAACTGATCCAGGCCGGCAAAATGAAACCAAGCGAAGCCCTATTTCATTTGCGCGACATTCTGACAGGCGGCAGTATCAAGCCTCATGCCGGGTCGGTCAGCTGGAACGCTCACCGGGCGCGTTGGATCATGATCGTCCAGGAAGACCGCGGTCTGGCTGATAACGGGGAGATCTGGTACGCCGAGGCGGACACGCCCGTGGGACCGTGGGTCTATGCAAGGAAAGTAGTGACCCACGATAAGTACACCTTTTACAATCCAACCCAGCACCCGTTCTTCGATCAGCAAGGCGGCCGGCTCGTTTACTTTGAGGGCACCTACTCGGACACTCTCTCTGGAAGTCCGGTGAACACTCCCCGTTACGACTACAACCAGATCATGTACCGCCTGGATCTCGATGATCCCCGACTGTTCCTGCCGGCGCCGGTTTATCACACACGCGACGGCCGCTATTTGCAGCGCCAGACCGTGGATGCGGAGAAGCTGTGGGACGCTGTCGAGGATATCCCGTTTTTCGCCCAGGAACCGCACAGGCGAATCACGGAATCCATTCGGGTTTCAGATTTCTACGCCCTCCCGGTTCAGCCGCTCAAAGACCTGAGCGGCAGGTGGAAATGCACGTTCAGAGATCGAGGCGCGGGGAAGTACCCGGGCGAGCTGGTGATCGACGGCGGCAAGATTGCCGGCAACGTGGAGGACCTGGTGCTCACCTATCGGTCCTTCGACGGTCTCTCGATGGTTCTCGAGGCGGGGACCCCCGATGAACTCTATGTAATTACAGGAAAACCGGCCGGAGCAAAGCTCGCCGGACATTGGAACAGGCCTGGCACAACCCAGGAAGGCTCCTGGGAGTGCGAGCGCGAAGCCCCTCCCTCCGACGCGTCTCCCGATCTTGTCCCTCTGTACGAGTATCGGTCGCAGAATGGCGCGCCGATCTACTCGACCGTGCGGCGCTCAGGCACCGAGACGCCGATCGCCCGAGTTTGGAAGAACCCAGCCTCCCTGTTGCTTCTGGACCGGGAGGCAAGGCCCTCGGAGGCGCGCCATTAACAGAACGGCACAGCCGCAACGTTTCAACTCGCGCGGAAGGAGCCGGTGGTGGTTCCTGGTGGGGGGACTGCTGTTGATTGCGTTGCTGGCGTCAGCCGGGCTGGTCTACCAGGCCGCCGCGAGCGCCAGGGACCTGCGGCGACATCGCGCGCCCGGACAGATGGTGGACGTAGGCGGGCACCGTCTCCACCTGCACTGTATCGGCGAGGGTGCCCCGGTCGTCGTTCTCGAGAGCGGGTTGGGGGAGGATTCGACCATCTGGGCCCTGGTACAGCCGGAAGTCGCGAAGTTCTCGAAGGTATGCGCCTACGACCGTGCCGGTTACGCCTGGAGCGACCCAGGTCCGCTGCCGCGCACCTCGGCTCGCGTTGCGTCGGAACTGCATGCCCTGCTGCGGGCGGCCGCGATACCGGGTCCTTATGTACTCGTCGGGCACTCACTCGGCGGATTCCATGTGCGGGTTTGGGCACACCAATATGCCGAGGAAGTAGCAGGCGTGGTGCTCGTATCTCCCTCGCACGAAGACTTGCCGGCAAAGACACCGGAAGCCGCTAAGGCGCGGGACCGGCGGCTCGAATGGTGGGCCTCGGTGCTCCTGCGTTTCGGTGTTCCACGGTTGTTCCCCGGGCTGTTTGGCGCCAAGGACTACATGAACGAGTTGCGGACGAAATTGCCTCCGAAGGTGGCCCCCGCAGCCGGTTCGCTCCTGTTCCAGACGAAGCATGTGAGCGCCTACTTCGGGGAGCTTGACGGTGTCGATGAAACTTACGAACAGGTCCGGGCGGCCAGCGACCTCGGGGATGTCCCTTTGACGGTTGTCACTGAACGATCTGATCGAAGGCGCTTGCTGAACCCGGACGAGCAGGCATTCGAACGTGCCTGGGACAAACTGATGGACAGGTCGGCGAAGCTCTCGAAACGCGGCAAGCGGGTGATTGCCGAGCACAGCGGGCACCTGATACAGCTTGATCGGCCCGATGTTGTCGTAACCGCCATCCGGGACGTCTTCAACCAT
Organism: Bryobacterales bacterium; assembly: GCA_020847895.1. Lineage (GTDB taxonomy): Bacteria > Acidobacteriota > Terriglobia > Bryobacterales > Bryobacteraceae > CADEFT01. The sequence goes on along the minus strand of JADLBG010000212.1, from coordinate 9,442 downwards.
ATTCGCTTAAGCGGTTCTTCACTACGATAATCCGCATCAAGCGAATCTCCGTGGTCGACTGATTAAGCGATGTCACGGCCCACCAATGGTCAACGGAGGGGAGAATTAGTATTAGTTGTATCGTGCATCAGGCGGGCGACGTCTTGCCCAGTCAGCGTGCGCATGCATTATCCTGGCCTTCTCGTGCATGAACGAGTGTGGTGCGCTAACCGTCAATCGAATCTGCATGTACCAGGGACCTTTGATGTTCAACAGCCCGCCAGTGCGTTCTTGCGCCCGATCGCGCCGCATAAGCATCTTGCTCCAAGGCACAGACTTTGCCCAGGACAGCGCATCTCATCTCAGCGACGGCAGAGAAACCCGGCGATGGGCTCTTCGACGAGGCCGAAGACTATCGCTGGCTGGCTGTGTCGAATGCCATGGTTGAGTTTATTACCCATCTGATCGATCGTTCGTTTCTGGATCCGGTTGTTTCAAAGAGCGAGCGATGGGAAGTTGCCAGCCGCGTCGCATCGCCATTGTCCGGAGTCCAAAGCAGAGGACCGCGCCGGCCACGGCGGATGCGGCGGACGGGAAATGCAGCATCCTTCCCGCTACGACCACAACCGCGGCAGTCAGGGCCGCGACGGCGTAAAGTTCAGTGCGCAACACGGCGGGGATCTCTCTCACCAGGAGATCGCGTACCATGCCGCCGCCGATTCCGGTAAGCATTCCGAGCAGCGTTGCCGCAACAGGCCCGGCATGAAAGGCCAGAGCCTTACCCGTGCCGGAAACCGCAAAGAGCGCCAATCCGGCGGCATCAAACACCAGCACCGGACTGCTCAGGCGATTGATGATTCCATACCGGTAGAACGTGACCAAGCCGGCGAGGATGGAGACAGCGATATACCGCCAATCACTGATTGCCGCCGGCGGAACCGCCCCGATCATCACATCCCGCGCGATCCCACCCGAGTTGCCGGCGGCGAAGGACAAAACCAGAACCCCGAAGAGATCAAGCCTGTGCTTCACGCCGGCTGTCGCGCCGCTGAGCGCAAAAATGAATGTGCCTCCAAGATCGAAGGCGACCAGCAGCGTGCTCACCAGGATGCGTTCATTGACGATCATTTGGTTTTATGACGATAGCCAGGCCTGAGCCGCAACCACCATCGCCTCGACGCCTGCCTGCAGTGTTGGATGGATCAGGGGAGCGAAGCGCGGGTTGTGATTGGTGGGGATATCGCCGAGTGTGCCGTCTTTCTCCGCTTTCGCGTATATGTCAGGATCGTTTCCTCCGACGAACCAGAACACGGATGGCGCGCCCCATTCGGCTCCGAAACACCCGAAGTCCTCGCTCGCCGTCGTCGGCTTGGCCTCCAACACACGGTCCGCAGGAAAGTGGCGCCGAAATGCATCGCCCACTCGCCTGGTGGCTTCCGGATCATTTGTGACAAGAGAATAGCTGTCCAGGGGCCTGATCTCTGGTTTCCTGGGAGCGCCCGACGCGGCTGCTTCGGCATTGACGATGCGTTCGATCGCAGCGAGGACCCGCGTACGGACGCCCTCGTCATAAGTGCGCACGTTGAGTTTGATGAGCGCCTCATCCGGGATGACGTTTTCTTTCGTGCCCGCCTGCAGTACGCCGATAGTGACGACAGCGGCATCGTTCGCCGCTACCTCCCTCGAAACGATGCCCTGCAGCCGCAGCACTGTTGCTGCCGCCATCACAACGGGGTCGATGCCGGCCTGAGCCATGGACCCGTGAGCGCCTCGTCCAAACATGCGGATTTGCAGGCTGTCGCCGGCGGAAGTGATGACTCCAGCGCGCGAGCTAAGCACGCCGGAGGGGCCTACCATCACATGTTGCCCGAGCACGACATCCGGTTTGGGAAAGCGCTGAAAGAGTCCATCGCCGATCATCGCTTGGGCGCCGGCCGCTGTCTCTTCCGCCGGTTGAAAGACGGCCATGAGGGTCCCCTTCCACGCGTCGCGAGACTTCGCGAACAGTGTGGTAGCGCCTATCAGCCAAGCCACGTGCATATCGTGACCACAGGCGTGCATTACAGGCACAGCCTTGCCGGCGCTGTCAATGGACGTCGCTTTGCTGGCGTAGGGGAGGCCCGTGGCTTCCTGAACCGGGAGCGCATCCATGTCCGCACGCAGCATGACCGTCGGCCCTTCGCCATTGCGCAAGAGACCAACAACACCGGTATTGCCGATTCCGGTGCTCACTTCATAGCCGGCGGCCCGAAGATGGTCGGCCGCGAGGCCGGCGGTCCGCCTTTCCTGCATCGACAATTCGGGATGAGCATGCAGGTCTTTGTAGACGGCCTCCAGATCGGAAAGCAGGCCCCCCAAGTGTGCAAGCACATCCGCGGAAGCTTTCGATATTGCATCACTCATTGGAGCCGACAGCCTTTCGTTAGGGAATCCAACAATTGTTGCATCCAGCCGCGGTTGAGGATGGCACTCATCACACCTGGCGTTTCCCTTCATTTTCCTCCCCGGCGCCGAGCGGCCGCAAACGAGCGCGACGAAACCTCGAAATCGCTCTCAACTCGCGCTGAATACTGTGCTCGTCGATGGCGGCGCGCGACGCAGCGAATTCGCTCATGTAGTCTGTAAGGGTGAAATGCGCGCGGATATTCCTTTTCGTTTGGACGGCGATGTTGGCATTCGGGCAGCCGTACGACCTACTGCTCAAAGGCGGCCATGTCATCGACCCCGCAAACAACATCGATGCAATTCGTGACGTGGCCATTGCCCGCGGGAAGATCGCCCGGGTGGCGGCGGATATTCCGGCCGGCCAGGCGAGGCGCACGGTGGATGTCCAGCGTCTCTACGTCACACCCGGACTGATCGATCTGCACACGCATGTCTATCTCAAGGGGCGTTCCTCCACCGTGGTGGCGGACGATGCCGTGCTGCCGCATGGCACGACAACCATCGTCGACGCGGGAGTCGCCGGCTGGAAAACCTTCGACGACTTCAAGTCTACAGTCATCGATCACGCTCAAGTCCGAATCCTCGCCTTCCTCAATATAGTCGGCAGCGGAATGCATGATGATCAGTCCAAAGAGAACCTTGTTGCGGACATGGACCCGCGTGCCACGGCGGCGAAGATTGCGCAGTACCCGAACATACTGTTATAGGGGTGAAGTCGGCCCATTTCACTCTGCCGGGCTGGGCATCGGTGGAACGCGCGATCGAAGCCGGCCGCATCGCCAACAAGCCGGTGATGCTCGACAGTTCCATCTTCAGCGACAGCGGCAGGAACACACGAGACAAAGTTATGAAGCTCATGCGGCCGGGCGATATCCACACCCACATGTACAACGACCACCAACTCGAATTGCTGGACCGGTTCACCGGCAAAGTCCAGCCATGGATGTGGGCGGCGCGCAAACGAGGCGTGCTCTTTGATCTTGGCCACGGCGCCGGAGGCTTTCTCTGGCCGGCCGCCCGAGCCGCGGTGTCGCAGGGATTCCTGCCCGACACCCTGGGAACGGACCTGCACCCGGCGAGCATACTGCTGCTTCAGGCCAGTGTGCCGAACGCGATTTCGAAGCTGATGAATCTTGGAATGAGCCTTCAGGATGGAATCCTGCGGGCCACGGTGAATCCCGCGAAGGCGATCGGACGCTACCCCGAACTGGGAACGCTCAGCGAAGGGGCGACGGCCGATGTGGCGGTGCTTGCATTGGACACCGGCGTGTTTTCCTTCATCGACTCGATGCGCAAGAAGCTAACCGGAACGAAGAAGGTGGAATGCGTCATGACACTGCGCGGGGGCGCGGTGGTCTTCGATCGCGATGCGCGCCTGCTCCCGGCGTCGAGCGAAACCGCACGACTGGCGCCGCTGCCGGACTATCCATTCGAGGAAAGTCAGGCCGAGGAGGGACAGGCGATCTACGACCTTGTCCTGAAGCAAGGTCAGGTGATCGATCCGGGAAATGGGCGATACGGCCGTTATGACATCGCCATCAACGGCAAGACAATCGCCCGGATTGCCAAACGTCTGCCGGCGGCCGATGCGCGATTGGTGGTGGACGCAAGCGGGTACTATGTGACCCCGGGATTGATCGACGTGAATGCAGACGTGGACTTTCTGGATTCCACCACCGGAGTGCAACCGGATCGATCAGCGCAGCTTGCCGTATGGAGTCACGACGGTGGCCAGTTTTCATGCAACTCCCGCTGTCATTCGCAGATCGCGAACCCAGGTGCTTCCTGCCGGGGTCAAGACACCGGTGAGTGGGGTGATATCGAGTGGAATGAACCGGCAGAATGTACTGGCGGAGCACGCGAGCATGACGCGCGCGCTCACTTTGAGGCTGAACGAGGGGATGCCGCTAACTGAAGTGATTCAAGCAGCTACGGTGCTCCCGGCGAAGGCGATCAACCGGGAGGATCTGGGCGCCCTGAGGGAGGGCGCACCGGCCGACATCGCGATGTTCGAGATACGGCGCGGCGACTTCCCGCTGGTGGATCACAACCGCCGGCGGCTGACTGCGAAGGCGAAGATTGACTGCGTCCTGACGATCAGGCGCGGCGATGTCGTCTGGGACGCTCATGGCCTGTCGATTCGCGAGTGGACCCAAGCCGGCCGGTACACGAGCTTCCGGTAGCCTCGAATTCCTTCCGGGCGACTAGCCGACATCCAGAACCACACCGTCGTGACTGAGACAAAAAAGGCGAAGCGGTGCGACACGGTGCGAAACGGTGCGAAACGGTGCTTGCAATCCGAACGGCTTCGTCATAGCATTTACCAGGAGCTCTCTGACCCATGAAGCCGCTTGTGCGCTATGGTTTGCTAATTGCCATGTTCCTGTTCTTTGTCGCGGTACTCGCAGCTCAAGGGATGCCGAAAATGTCTGCCGTCGAGCCCGGGCAGGGCAAGCCGGGAGATGAGTTGACCGTGACGGGCGAAAACCTGGATAAGAACAGCGTCGCCGAAATCTATCTGACCGACGGAAAGAACGATACGAAGTTGTCCGTGGTGCAGCAGACTGCGACGAACATCAAATTCAAGATACCGGCAGATGCCAAACAAGGACGGTTCAGTCTGATGATTCTCACCGCGGGAGCGGATCCGAAACTGATCGAGCAACCGGTGAAGGTCACCATCCAGTAGAGTCCCGGACACCATCTGACCGCGGTCTGTCCGAGTTTCCTATGATGAAAGTCTCGGCGCTCTTGCCGCGCCCCCAGGACAGAGAGAGGCTGAACGAGTGAACCCTGAATACGATTATGATCTGCTTGTTCTTGGCTCGGGCCCGGCAGGGCAGCGCGCCGCCATTCAAGCCGCAAAGCTCGACAAACGGGTTGCCGTAGTCGAGAAGAAAGCCGTCGTTGGCGGCTGCTGCGTGAACACTGGAACCATCCCCAGCAAGACTCTGCGCGAGGCGGTGCTGTATTTGTCCGGCTATCGCGAACGCAACTTTTATGGAGCATCCTACTCCGTAAAGCAGAACATCACGATGGAGGATCTGGTTCTTCGGGCTGACCAGGTCATCCGCCATGAGATCGACGTGATGCGGCATCAGTTGTTGCGCAACCGTGTGGACGTGCTCTCCGCCGCGGGCGCATTTGCCGATCCGCACACCATCAAGCTTGAGAGTGTGGAATCGCACACCACCCGCACGGTTACGGCGGACAAAATCATGATTGCGGTTGGAACCGACACGACGCTCGACGCACACATTCCCTTTGACGGGCAGCGCATCTTCACGAGCGATGAGATGCTGCGCCTCGACCGGCTGCCGAGGACACTCGCTGTAGTCGGAGCCGGCGTAATTGGCAGCGAGTACGCGAGCATGTTCGCCGCGCTTGGCGTGCGTGTGACATTGATCGACAAACGGCCCCGGCTCCTCCCCTTTGTCGATGAGGAGATCGCTGACGCCCTCGCCTATCACCTGCGAGAGAATCGCGTCACCCTGCGCCTTGGCGAGGCAGTCAGCGGAATCGAAAAGATCGAGGACGAGCACGGCTTGCGCGTTCGCATCCACCTTGCCAGCGGAAAGCAGATTGTGGCTGAGAAAGCACTTTACAGCATCGGCCGCACCGGGAACACGAACCGGCTCAACCTGGAGTCGGCGGGCCTTAAGCCCGATGACCGCGGCCGGCTCAAAGTCAACCAGAACTACCAGACCGATGTCCCCCATGTGTATGCGGTGGGCGATGTCATCGGGTTTCCGAGCCTCGCGTCCACGTCCATGGAGCAGGGCAGAATCGCCGCCTGCCATGCCTTTGAACACGAAGCTCATTCGGTCCCTGAGTTGTTCCCTTACGGCATCTACACCATTCCGGAAATCTCCATGGTGGGGAAGAGCGAAGTGGAATTGACGCAGGATGGAGTTCCCTACGAAGTCGGGAAGGCCCGCTACCGCGAAATTGCGCGCGGACAGATCATCGGGGACATGACCGGCCTGCTGAAGCTGATCTTCCATGCCGAGGACCGCAAGCTGCTCGCGGTGCATATTATTGGCGAGGGCGCGAGCGACCTGGTGCATATCGGCCAAGCTGTGATGGGCTTTGGCGGCACCGTGAACTACTTTATCGATACAGTTTTCAACTATCCGACGCTTGCCGAATGCTATAAGACAGCAGCGTTCGACGGCATCAATCGCCTGGGTGGGTGATTCACTTCTTGCCCATGCTACCAGCGCCACCCGCCGCGCACCCAGACGTGACGCCGCCCGTGATCGGCGAAATGGCCCGGCGCCCAATATGCGTGCGGACGGGGAGGACGCCGCCACGCGCCGGGCACCCAGGCGTAACGTGACCCGCCCCAATCGTAATAGCCATCCACCCAGACATAGCCCGGTCCGGGGGCGTAACCTCTGGCGACGTAGGCGCCGGGAGGGGGAGGCGGCGGGACAGGAGCACGGTAGGCGACGTAACCGCCGCCGGCACAGCCGGTCAAGGCGCCGGAAAGCAAGGTCACCATTGCGATTTTCTTGATGATTTGTTCCATGGCTTCGATCTCCTCTATCTTTTCAAACGCGGTTTGCGGGCATCGGGTTGCGAAGATGAAGAAGGAATAATGCAAGTCGATTGGAATCAAATGAAGGAGGGCTGAAAATTTCTTTCACTCAAGACTCTGGAGATGGCGCCGATGAGGTGAGAAGGAAGGTGATGCGGGAAGTCATGAGTGTGAAGAAGGTATTGGTGGCGGACGACGATCGTTCGTTGCGCGTGATGATTTCGGCGGCCTTGAAGCCGGTTCAAGCGGAAGTGCTGGTGGCTTGCGACGGAGAGGAGGCGCTTGCTCTCGCGCAGGCGCATCGTCCGGACCTGGTGCTGCTGGACTGGATGATGCCCAACATGACGGGTGTCGAGGTAGCCGGAAAGCTGCGCGAAGACAAAGAGACAGCGAGCATCCCCATTGTCATGTTGACCGCTCGCAGCCAGGAGCGGGATCAGGAAGCGGCGCGCATTGTCGGTGTGGATCATTACTTACCTAAACCATTTAGTCCAAGGGACCTCGTCTCCCTCGTCCAGCAGTTGCTCAATACTTCTGCGGCCCAGTCGAAGGTGTAGCTGCCTTGCCACAAGAGAGGGACATCCTCGAGCAGTTGTCGCTGCTCGCCCGGGCTAGCGACGTCGAGCTGGTCGAGTCCCGCGCCACGCTCGGCAAGATGGAAGTCGCCTTGGGCGCCATTGCGGAAGGCATTGCCGCAACTGACAGCCAAGGCAACATTGAGTGGTGCAATTCCTCTTTTGAATCGATCGTACGCCGGCGCAGGGATGAAATCCTGGGGCACTTCGCCGTGGAGATGCTGCCATTGTTTCGGGACGGGATCGAGGTGGCACGATGGCGTCATCCCGTGGTCATAGCCATGGATGATGAACTGGTGGACTCGGAGGTGTTCGAACTCTGCCTCGAAGGACGGCAAAGGGTATTGGAAATCTCCGCCCGGCCGGTATGTCTGCTACAACATGGAAAGAGTATTATACTCACGGTCCGTGACATCACCAGGAGCCGCATTCGCGAACGGGTGCTGACCGAGCAGAAGGCATTTCTGCAGCTTCTTCAAAAGGTGACGGATGCCGCGAACAGCTCCGATTCGGAAGAAACCGTGGTAAGGGATGTGCTTAGCCTGGTCTGCGCACATGGAGGATGGCCGGCTGCGTTCGCCACAAGATTTCCCTGTCCGAAACCTTCTTCCAACCGTGATTGCGTATGCATCTGGCACTTGGAATCGGAAGCTCATCTTCCCCTGAAACGCCAAGTCGAGGAAAACAGGGAGACATTGGTGAAAGCTGCCGCAGAACTCGCGAACACGCGCCGGCCCGTGGCCATCAGCAATCCTTCCGGTCTTGCCATTCCGGTGCTCAGCGGCCGTGAAGTGGTGGCGGTTCTTCACTTCTTCAGTTCCGCGTCATTCGCATCCAGCGACGATTTACTGGAACGAATGTCACAAGTGGGGGTTCAGTTGGGTAGAGTTGTGGAGCGAAAGCGCGCCGAGACGGCTCTCCGGCAGGCCCATACGGCCCTGGAACAGCGGGTTCAAGAGAGGACGAGAGAACTGGCCGAGGCCAATGAGGCGCTGCGCGCCGAAGTTCAACAGAGGCGGAAGGCTGAGGCTTTGAAGGACGAACTGGTTTCCACCGTGAGCCATGAATTGCGCACGCCCTTATCCTCCCTTCTTGGGTTCTCGGAGATCATGCTGGATGAGGAGTATCCCAGGGAACAGCAGTGTGAGTTCCTCAACATTATTCGCAACGAAAGTCTGCGGCTGACGCAACTGATCAACGATTTTCTGGACCTGCAAAGGCTCGAGTCGGGGAGGATGGCCTATGCCTTGGAACCAGTGAAGTTGGAACCGTTATTTCGCGACATGCGGGCGATGTTCGAGCCGACGTCCGGAAGCCACCGTTTTGTACTGGAAACCGCTGCGGATCTTCAGGATGTGCAAGCCGATCCCAACCGGCTCAAGCAGGTGCTGACGAACCTGGTTTCCAATGCCGTGAAGTTCTCCCCCCAGGGCGGAGACATCCTGCTGCGGGCCAGGAACACTGACTCGTTCGTGGAGGTAATGGTGGAGGATCATGGGATCGGGATGCCGCGGGAAGCAATCCCCAAACTGTTTCAAAAGTTCTACCGTGTGGACAATGCCGATACGCGGAAGATCGGGGGCACGGGATTGGGACTTGCGCTGATTCGCGAAATCGTCGAAGCGCACCGGGGCACAGTCTGGGTAGAGAGCGAGCATGGCAAGGGAAGCCGATTCTACCTCACTTTGCCAGTACTCTGAGGGAGAGCCACGGCCTCTACGCTATTGAAATATTTGGCGCGGATGAGAGGACTTGAACCTCCACTCCCTTGCGAGAACTAGCGGGAGTTTATTAAAACGAGAAGTGGACGAGCCGCAGGTTGTTTTGGATCAGTCGAATAGGAGACTTCGTCCGTATATACGACGGGGTTCAGGTCAGAACCGGAAGAGCCCGCAATGAACGG
>JADLBG010000211.1 GCA_020847895.1 Bryobacterales bacterium | reverse complement strand
AGTTCTTTCGATCCCAACCCTCGGGGGCAAGTTGCGCAAATCGCGACCAGTACTTCGGATCCGTCAGAAACTCCGCCGCCACCTGAGTTCCGAAACCGTTGAGCCCGGACAGAGCGATTACGATCTGACCACTCGATGGATCGAAGAACCGGGAGATAATCGCGTAGTCCACCACCTGCCGCCCGAATGGCCAGAGATCCGGGACTGCCCAGACTGATTTTCCCTCTGCGTTACTGTCACTTATCCAGGAAGTTTCGTGACTTCCTTTAAGTGATGTCTCGAATCTGTATCGCATCTGCTGGTTTAGAGCATCGGCCCATGGGTTCCGGAATCCTCCGATCAGCACTACCCTGCCCCGCCGAATCTGTTCGAGCGACACCTCTGAGGCAAGGCCGAACTGGATCGGTTTCCTGTTCTGGGAGAGGTAGGTTGCAATACTCAGCGTCGCGCGTATGTTCTGCACCGACGTTTGCCCGTTCGGAACCACCCGAACATCCGGAACTTTCAAGGCCATGCTCATCTGCCCAAGACCCTGCCTCCCGGATTCCGCCATTTGTTTCACTGCTTCCTCCGGCAGGAAAATCCGGTCGCTGGCCGGAATGCAGACCACCACTGGCGGACCCGCTTTGAAGAAAGGCTCCCAGAACACATCGATTGGGCGCCGGGGGCTGAAATGAGGCCAAAACGCCCAAATCGCCACTGGAACCACCACAACCGGCAACAGCCACCACCATCGGAACATGGAACGCGGTGCGGCGGATTCGGCAACTTGTGCGGGAGCATCCACACCCGGAGCCAAGGAGGATTCCGTCTCCTCCAGCGCAGCCGGAAATTGCTCCACCACGAAGAAGCGTGGAACATACGACCCGATCGGCAGATGGATTCGCAGTGTATCACCACGACCTGCCTGGTCGTAATACTGCGCCAGACGTTTTCGGATCTCGTTCGCCTTCACCCGGACGATGGCATCGCTCGAGGTGTCGTACCCGTAGTCGCGCCCGAATACCTCGGCGCCGATTAACCGCTCCTTGAGGTTCGGACAATCGCTCTCAAGAGTCTTCGAGACGAGATATTGAAGCAGTTCCTGGCACCGGTGGCTGCTTTCAAAAGCACGAGACTCCAGAATTCGCCCTAGCTGTTCCCTGATCCGCGTCCTGTCACCCTCACTCATGTGGGGAGCAAGGGGGTGGTCCTCTGCGCTTCCCCCCACCGAGCCAGCCATGGTCTTAATACCTCATCTCAGGCTACCGCAATGCGCAAACATCCTGCAATCAGGAACGTACACGCACGTTACGGTTTCTTGTAACGTTCTTCGAACTGCAACAAACGTTGCCACCCCACGCCTTTTACCCTTACCATCGAGTGTCTCATCGGGGGAAATTCCGATTGGTTCTGTGCCTCGGAGACGGGAGAAGATTGATGAAGAAGACCATCGCGTTGGCGTTCCTTATATTGGCGTCGACCTTACCGCTGTGCGCGCAACAAAACTTCGCCACCATCGTGGGAGTAGTAAGAGACGTTTCCGGCGCTGTGGTGCCCGATGTTGCCATCACCGCGATCGGACAAGCCGACAACGTCAGGCGGGAAACCAGGAGCGACGGCTCCGGTAACTACTCGCTGCCGTTCCTCAAGCCGGGCAGTTATAGCATCAGTGCCGCCAGCAGCGGGTTCCAGACGCAGCAGGCGGCTATCACATTGGATACGCAGCAGACCGCCCGTTTGGATTTTACGTTGAAGGTGGGCGATGTCAGCGAACGCGTCACGGTGGAGGCCTCGGCCGCCGCTCTCCAGACTGAGAATGCCACCGTGGGTACCGTCATCGACAGTGGAAAGATTACCGACCTTCCACTGAACGATCGTAATTTTGTACAACTCGCTCAACTTGTCCCCGGCGTTCAGGGGGCCACCCCAGGCTCCATGGCCGCACGCTCCGCCCGCGGTTCCATCGGTCAGAGCGACCAGTCCTACGGCAGCACCAATATGTCCGCCAACGGAAACCGCGATACCTTCAACCGCTTCTACCTCGATGGCATCGAATTTTCGGTCGGCCAGGTTTACTACCCCTTCTCTCCTTCCGTCGACTCCCTCTCCGAGTTCAAGGTCGAGACCAGCACCTACTCCGCGGAAATGGGCGGTGCCCCCGGAGCCCACGTCAACCTCACCACCCGCAGGGGCGACAACCGCTTCACCGGAGCAGTGTGGGAGTTCAACCGCAACAACGACCTCACCCAGACCTACGACGCCGTCGCCGGCAAGGGCGTCACATCGCCGCGCCTGAACCGAAACCAGTACGGCGCCAGGATCGGCGGCCCCCTCCTGGTCCCGAAACTATACAACGGCAAGGACAAGACGTTCTTCTTCTTCAACTGGGAAAGCGGCAAGATGGCGCAAGGCGCTCCGGCGCGATATGCCATCGTGCCGACCGATGCCGCGCGCAACGGAGACTTCCGGGGCTTGGTGAATGCCCGTACCGGCCAGCCCATCACGCTCAAGGACCCGCTGAACATCGGCATCGTCAACAACATCATCCCGAAACAGTTCCTCAGCAAGCCGTCCCAGGTGCTGTTGGGCTTCACACCCATGCCGAATACCACCGCCGGCAATTACAACTTCCTGGCGGGCGCGCCCAGCGTGATTCCGTGGCAGAACAACTACCTCGGACGCATCGACCACTCGCTCACCACCAACGACGCCCTCTTCTTCCGCATCGTGATTGACGACCGGCTGTCGACAGGCATCCCCTTCTGGGGTCATGACGAATACAGCCCTGGCCAGACGTCCCGGCACCTGGTCGGCTCCTGGATCCATACGTTCTCTCCTCGCGTCGTGAACGAATTCCGCGGCGGTCTCAACAGCCTGGAAGCCTTCCAGAAGATGGGCTCGAGCTTTGACCCGGCCTACGACGTCGCCAACAAGATGGGCATCCCCATGGCGAGCAAAGACCCGCGCACCTTTGGTCCGCCGACTGCCAGCATCAGCGGCCCCGACGGCGACTACAGCGTGTTCTCCATGGTGCGGAACATCGGCCCCCAGGATGGCTCGGAAGACAATTTCGAGTATGTGGATACGCTCTCCTGGCAGCGCGGCAGCCACTTCCTCAAGTTCGGCGGCGATGTCACCTACCGCATCGAGACGCTCGACCACGCGAACTCGCCGCGCGGCGTCTTCAGCTTCGATGGACTCTACACCGGATCGGCGCTGGCGGACTTCATGCTCGGCTACGTGCGAACGGGATCCATCAACCCGAACCCGTCGAAGCATGAACTGCGCACCTGGTGGCATTCCTACTTTGTCAATGATGATTGGAAGGTCACTCCGCGCCTCAGCCTGACTCTCGGCGTCCGCTACGACTACTTCCGGCCCTGGACCGAAGTCAACAACAAGATCCTGGACATCGAACTGAACGGCTTCCTCCCTACCCGGCAGGTGGACCCCACCAACGCCACCTGCGGCCGGGCTGTCCAGTGCGGGGATCATAAGAATTTCAGCCCGCGCCTCGGCTTCGCCTACCGGCCGTCGTTCTCCGATGACGCGGTCATTCGCGGCGGCTACGGAATCTACTACATCCCCATCACCACGTCCGAACTCGACAACCTGCCCATCGCCTATAACTCCACCACATCGGCCAGCGTCACCGGATCGTTGAGCGGCATACCCGACATCATGTTCGCCAATCCCTTTACCGGCGCCGGCGTGGCTTCCAACCGCGTCAGCAACTTCGCCGTGGACCAGAACATGAAATCGCAGATGGTCCAGCAGTGGAACCTCACCGTGCAGAAAAAACTGCCCGGCAGCTTTCTTCTCGACGTGGGCTACGTCGGGTCGAAGGGGAGCCGTCTCATCGCCACCGTGGGCGATGTGAACAGGCCCATCGATGTCGTGGATCCGCGCACGCCCGGGCTGCCCTCCATCAACGCGCGGCGCCCGAATCAGGCGTTCCTCCGCCCCATTACCGGTGAGAAGACCGTCGGCATGTCCAACTACCACTCCCTGCAAGTCAAACTCGAGAGGCGGATCGGCGGCGGCGTGACGCTGCTCCATGCCTACACCTACTCGAAGGCGATCGACAGCCCCACGGATATGGGCGGCCTGTACGGCGTCGGCGTGCTCCCCGGCGGCATTCAGGATATGTACAACTTCGCGAATGAGAAGGCGCTGGCGGCCTTTGACGTCACCCAGCGCTCGGTGACCACGGTGCTCTACGACCTGCCCTTCTTCAAGGGTTCGCGAGGCCTGACCCGGACACTGCTCGGCGGATGGCAGGTTTCCACGATCGCGCTTTTCCAAAGCGGTTTCCCCGCCACCATCGGCGCTAACCGCGACACCACCGGCACCGGCGTTCTCTCCCGCCCCGATTTTGTTTCCGGGCAAGCGGCAAACCTTCCGGGCGGCCAGAGAACCTGGAACCGCTGGTTCAACACGAACGCGTTCACCTTTGCGCCCTACGGCCGGTTCGGCAATATGACCCGGAACGCGATCCGCGCCCCGGGCATGACCAACTTCGATTTCGCCGCGAACAAGTTCTTCGCCATCACCGAGCGCACGCGGTTTGAATTTCGCACCGAGTTCTACAACATCTTCAACAACTACAATCCCGATTCGTATGCTGTCGATCGAAGCATCACCTCGGTCAACTTCGGCAAGATCGGAGGCGGCGTGACGGGCATCACAACCCGCGTGATCCAACTCGGCGCGAAGCTCTACTTCTAGGCTCTGGGCATGGCGGCGCCGGGCATGAAAGAATGGTCCGGACGGCGGAGGACACAACACTTTATGCGTTGGTTTTGTTTGTTGGCGGGGGCGGCGAGTGTGGCGTGGGCTCAACCCGCCCTCTCGCCGTGCCCGCCGGAACGCGTGCTGGAGCATCTCGATTTGGACCGTCCCGGCCTGGGGCCGGTCCGCGAAGCAGCCGGCAACCATGCCCTCGCCATGGCGCGGCTGCTTGATTACTACAGAACCCGGAAGAAGGTGCGGTACGACACCCGGATCTCTCCGGCCGACGCCGCGGAAATCGCCTCGGCGCGCGCCACTCTCGCTCACGTCCTCGACGCCGGACTGGGCTACCCGCCACAGCGCTACGGCGCCGATATCAACTGGATGGCGGACCCGGTTCGTGACATCGAGTGGGTGGCTGGCGTCCAGCGCTTCTATTGGCAAACGCCCCTGCTGCGGGCTTGGGTCTCGACACACGACACCGCTTACGCCCGCGGCTGGATGGACCTCACAGCCGACTGGATAGGCAAGCACCCGGTGGACCCGAAACACTTCGCCTGGCTCGACATCCAGGTGGGCATCCGCGCCGCCCGCTTCGCCGAAGCTTTCGACCTGCTGAGGACTTCTCCGGCAATGGATGCCGGTTTCCTCCAAACGCTACTCGCCAGCGTTTACGACCACGGACGCAAAATGTCGCTCTACCCAAGAACGACGCCTCACAACAAGGCCGTCATCGAGGCCGTGGGGTTGCTGCGACTGGGGGTGATGTTCCCCGAGTTTAAAGATTCGGGCCGCTGGACCTCCAAAGCGTGGGAAGTGCTCTCCGACAACCTGCCGCGCCAGGTGACCCCGGAGGGCGTTCAGCGCGAGTGGACGCCGAACTATCACCAACTGGTGGCGTCGCTGATGCTCCACACGCTGCTGCTGGCCGATGCCAACGGTCTGCCCGCCCCGCCGCCGTTGCGTGACCTGACCGCGAAAATGTTCGACGTCTGGTTCGCCATGACCGCTCCCGACGGATGGCAACCCATGTTCGGGGACGGACGGCGGCCGCCGGAGGGCAAGCCGGATCCATCCGACCTGCTGCTGGCAGCCAGGCTGTTCGACCGGCCCGAGTTCTTCGCCGTCACGGATAGCGGCAAGGCGAGCGCGCCCCACTGGCTCTCACGCGCATTCCCCGAATCAGGAATGTACTTCTTCCGCTCGGGCTGGGATCGTGACGCCACCTACCTCGCGCTGCACTCGAGCCCGCCCGCCATCTCCGCGCACGATCAACCCGACAACGGCACGTTCGAATTATATGCCGGAAGACGCTGGCTGATTGAGGACAGCGGATCGTTTGCTTACCCGGACACGCCGTTTGCCAATGAGCGTGACTGGTTCAGCCGCACCGCCGCGCATGCGACGCTGACGCTCGATGGGGCCAACTCGCGGAACGCGCACCGGCATCTCCTTTGGCGGACGGGCGCCGCTGGAGACACGCTGGTGTTTGAAAACGAATCCTACCCGCGTCTCACTCACCGGCGGACCGTCTTCTTCACCGGCAGACGGTGGTTCGTCTTCGTCGATGAGGCACTGGGCGATGCGCCGGGCAGGCTGGAACTGCGTTTCCCCTTTCCTCCCGGCACGATTCAGGTGGACCGGCGGGAGAAATGGGCGCGAACCGGTTTTGCCCAAGGCGCCAACCTGCTGGTCTGGGCGCCGCCGGAAAGCCAGGCCAGCCTGGAAATCGAAGATGGCCAGATCAGTTACACATTGAACCACAAGCAGACGCGGCAAGTGGCGCTCTATCGTCATCAGCATCCCGCGCCGGCGGTGTTTGTGACGCTGCTCGCGCCATATGACGGCGCCCAACCCCCGCGTCCCTCCGTTCGCATCAAAGGAACGTTCCAACCCGGCCAACCCCGCGTGGAGTTGGACGTGGCCATCGGCAAGGAACACTGGCTCGCAGGCCGCGACCTCAGCCTGAAGACCGCATGGATCACAAAGGAGTGAGCCATTCCGTGAACCCGCTACCAGTGGGCCACATCGGCCACCGAAATGCGCATACCTTCCACTTTGGCGACATCCATCACCAGGTGACGCCGGTCGGCTGAAACGGAGATACGCCGGAACGGTCTCTCGGTGGTTTCAAACAGAAGTTTCTCCTTGCCGCCGGGACGGTAGAGATAAATACCGTACTTACGTCCGGAAAGCTTCCGGACGTAATAGATGCCGGCGGCGGAGATTCCGGGATCGATGGTCACGATGTTTCGCTGGAGCACTTCTGCCGGACCTGTGGACCTGGACGGTACGCGGCGCAACGACGCCGCATCGCCGCCGGGTTGATCGTGGACGTGACCGTCCCCGATCTGCGCCTGATTGCGATTGCCCACGCCGTGACAATCCACACAGAGATGGCGGCCAACATGGAGCGCTACGGCCGCAGGCACCGGCGCGACTTCAGCCTGACCACACGTCTGCTGCTTGCGAATGTGCGCGCGATTCGATCGAGCGACTATGTGCAAGCACAGCGCGTTCGCAGGCGCGCCATCGATGAATTCCACTCGGCATTAACCTGCTCTGACGTCATCGTCACGCCCACTACTCCTATCACAGCTCCGGCGATCTCAAGATATGGGCTCAGCGATGCAGAATTGAACTTCGGTCAAGTCGTTGAGGTCATGCGATTCATCAACCCTGCGAATCTGATCGGATTCCCGGCCATCAGCATTCCCTGTGGCTATGGATGTCGCGGCCTGCCGGTCGGGTTACAGTTGATCGGCCGGCCGTGGCACGAGAACACGCTTTTCCGCATGGCGTGCGCAGCCGACAGCGTAGTTGTGCGGCAAAGACCGTCGCTGTACTTCGACCTGTTGGGCGAGGCCGGCAACGGAAGCCGATAGATCGCCGCTAGTCGCCCAGTCTTTAAGGAACGGGCGGCATTCTCTTGGCTGTATCAGGCCCTATTGTCTCGAAGTCCCCGCGCCAAGCTCCGTCCGTACCGTCGGCCATCCCTAACAAAGCTCGGACTGTGACCATCGGGAAATCCCCGCCAACGGCCATCCGAAAGCAGGCATTCTCACTGGGCCGGAAGCGGGAGCCATTACATGGAGCAGAACATAATGTGCAGAGCGCAGCGGGTGCCGCCGGCCTTGCGGCATTCCTCCATGGCTTTCTGCTGCGCCTCGCGCGCGTTGGGAGATGTGGCCGTGCCTTCGAAGTTGCCGTCCGCGGCGAGCGCCCCGCATTGCTTGTTGAAAGCCGTGCGGAGAACGCAGGACTTTCCGCGCTGCTGACAGATGGCCATGGCCTCGCGCTCCGCGGCGGCGCGGTCATTCTTGCCCTGCGACCATCCGGCACCCATATCCGTAGCGCTGTAGGCAATCGCGCCCCAGGCGACAGCCTTCGGGGCCGGCCGCGCGGACCGAGCGGGCGCCGTCCCGCCGTTGGCGTTGGAGTTCGGGGCGGAGCACACCCACGTTTGAAGGGCGCAACCTTTCGCGCCCGTGAGGCCGCACTCCGATAGAGCACGTTTTTCGGCGCCCTCCCGGGTGCGGGCCGTGCCCCAGCCTATGTGGTCCCCGCCGGCCGCCAGAGCAGCGCAGGCGCGGCTGAAGACGGTCTCCACTACGCAGTTGGTTCCACGCTTCCTGCAGGCGTCGAGCGCGACTTTGCGCGCGGCTGCCTGGTCCTCCAGTTCGAAGGAATAGCCGTAGGCTCTGTCCGGTTTACTGTACGCGATGGCGCCCCAGACCTTGAGTGGCGCCCGGCAGGTGTACTCAATGCACTGCGAGACACATGCCTCCTTCGCCGAGGAACCCGGAGGGTTGGCCGAACACGTCGCCGAGAAGCAATGGTCAATGCACGCGTTGATGTCCTGTGCGCGGCCAGACCACGCGAAGGAAAGGAGGGAGAGTGGAATCAAGACCCGGACGAAATCCGTCATACCGTAACCCAATCCGAACATTCTGCACGCAACCCGCTTCCGGCATAATGTGGGCATGCCCGATCCCTGGGTGAGAACACAATAAGAGTAGCATCGCCGGCTGTCTTCATTCCATTGAGCGCCTCCAAGGCGACTTTCGCCTTGAGGCTTGGCGGGTGATTCTTGCGAGGTCGAGGCATGAAATAGTTCTCCTTCTTTCGCCCCGCCTCCCACTTTAAATTCTCCGAATCACTCTCCAGGAATCGGAGCCACTATGCTCAATCCAGACTTTCCTGAAGACAGGCACCCGCATTCTTATTTCTCGTTTAGACTGGAAAATTGGACCTTCACATGGATATTAACGTTCTCAATCAACCGTTTGACCAGGTCGCCTCTTCCGCCCTCGTGGTCTTGGTCTTCGAAGACGCGGAAGGCCAGTTCGCCGCGGCCGCGGACAAAGCCGCCAGTGGATGGGTACGTGAGTTGGCCTCCAGCGGTGAACTCACCGGCAAACTCCTCGACATGGCGCTCCTCGCCCGTCCCTCCGGGCTTCCGGCGCAGCGCCTCCTCGCCGTCGGAGCCGGCAGGAAAGACAAATTCACCTCCGCGGAACTGCGCAAAATCGCCGGCGCGGCCGTTCGCTTCCTCAAGCCGAAAAAGTGCGCGGACGTGGCCCTCGCGCTCGATAGCGACCTCGAATCCGCCGCCATGGCCTCCGCTGCCGTCGAAGGAGCCATCCTCGGCAACTTCGAGCCGGACCGCCACAAGAGTGAAAAGAAAAACGGCGCCATCGACAGATTTTCCCTAGTGGCCAGTGCCTCATCAGAGGTGGCCGCGGGAGCGCGCCGCGGCCGCATCCTCGCCGAAAGCCAGAACTTCGCCCGCGAACTCGTCACCGAGCCGGCCAATCTCCTCACACCCACCCTGCTCGCCAACCGCGCAAAGGAAATGGCGGCCGAATTCGGACTGGATTGCGACATCCTCGGCCCCGACCGCATGAAGCAACTCGGCATGGGCGCGCTCCTCGGCGTCGCTCAGGGCAGCGCGGAACCCCCCGCCCTCATCGTCATCCGTTACCAGCCGGAAAACCCCTCACCGCAAGCCGTCAACCTCGGCCTCGTCGGCAAGGGCGTCACCTTCGATACCGGCGGAATCTCCATCAAGCCCGCCGATGGCATGGAGAAAATGAAATACGATATGGCCGGCTCGGCGGCCGTTCTCGGCGCTATCCGCGCCCTCGCCCAACTCAAGCCGCCCATCCCCGTCACCGCCATTGTCCCCACAGTCGAGAACATGCCCGGAAGCCGCGCCCAGCGCCCCGGCGACATCGTCACCACCCTCTCCGGAAAGACCGTCGAGGTTCTCAACACCGATGCCGAAGGCCGCCTCATCCTCTCCGATGCCCTCGAATACGCCAAGCGCATCGGATGCACCCATCTCGTCGATGCCGCCACGTTGACCGGCGCCATCGTCGTCGCCCTTGGCTACATCAACGTCGGCGTCTTCTCGTCTGACCAGTCTTTCTCCGACAAGCTCCTCGCCTCCGCCAAAACCGAAGGCGAAAAGATGTGGCCCATGCCCGTCGACGACGAATACAAGGAACTCCTCAAGAGCGCTTTCGCCGACATGGGCAACATCGGCGGGCGGTGGGGCGGAGCCGTCAGCGCCGCCATGTTCCTCAAGGAATTCGCCGACCCCGCCCCCTGGGTTCACCTCGATATCGCCGGTACCGCCTGGCTCGAAGAAGCGAAGCCGTTCCTCGCCAAGGGCCCCAGCGGCGTCGCCGTGCGCACTTTCGTCAATCTCGCCATGAACTGGCGCTAGCGCACTCGCCGCCGTGGCGGGATTCACGTGATCCGTGCTAGGTTGGCTAACGATGAGGTACTTACATTCCGTCACTCGCCGCTCGTTCCTTGGCGCCGCCTCCGTTGCCGCCGCCATGGCTCGCTCGAAGAAAGTCCCCGTCGGCCTCGAACTCTATTCCGTTCGCGACGAGTTGAAGAAGGATCTCATGGGCACGGTGCGCGGTGTCGCCAAAATGGGCTACCAGGGCGTCGAGTTCTTCTCCCCCTACTACGATTGGACCCCGGATTACGCCAGGGAAGTCCGCAAGCTCCTCGACGATCTCGGAATCCGCTGCTACTCCACTCACAACAGCTCCAGGAGCTTCGATGCGGCCAACATCGGCAAGGCCATTGAACTCAACTCCATCATCGGCAGCAGGTTCATCGTCATGGCCAGTTCCGGCAAGGTCGAAGGTCTCGATGGCTGGAAGAGCGTGGCCGCGCGTCTCAATGAAGGCGCGGAGAAAATGAAATCCGCCGGCCTCCGCGCGGGCTACCACAACCACAAGACCGAATTCGTTCCCATCAGCGGAACCCGCCCCATGGAGATCCTCGCCAACGGCACAAACAAAGATGTCGTTCTCCAACTCGACGTCGGCACCTGCATCGAGGCCGGCGCCGATCCCGTCGAATGGATTCGCCAACACCCTGGCCGCATCGTCTCCATGCACTGCAAGGACTGGTCTTCCGATCCCAACAAAGGCTACCGCGTCCTGTTCGGGGAAGGAGCCGCGCCCTGGAAGAAGATCTTCGAAGCCGCCGAAAAGAACGGCGGCATCGAGTACTACCTCATCGAGCAGGAAGGCAGTGACTATCCGCCCATGGACACCGCCGCCCGATGCCTTGCCGCTTTCCGCAAGACACACGGCTAGTCCCCTCATGCTCTCTGAACTTCTGAAGGAAATGGGCGTCGTCGGCGCCGGCGGCGCGGGCTTCCCCACGTACGTCAAAGCGGCCTCGCAGGTGGAATATCTTCTCGCCAACGGAGCCGAATGCGAACCTCTCCTGCACAAGGACTTCGAGTTGATGTGCCGCTATCCGGCCGAAATCTGCGAAGGCATGTCCCTCATGATGGAAGCCACCGGCGCAACGAAGGGTAAGTTCGGCCTCAAGGAGAAGAACCAGGCCGCCATTCGCGCCATCGAGCCCGAAGCCCGCTCCCGCGGCATCGAGATGGTTCTGCTCGGCGATTTCTACCCGTCCGGCGACGAGTACGAATTGGTGTACTCCGCCACCGGACGCCTTATCCCTCCCGCCGGCATCCCCCTTCAGGTCGGCTGCGTCGTCAACAACGTCGAAACCTTCTATAACGTCCGCCAGGCCAAAGCCGGCATCCCCGTCACCCGCAAATTCCTCACCATCACTGGAGCCGTTCGCCATCCGCAGTCCCTCTGGGTCCCCGTCGGCACAAGCTTTCGCGAACTCGTCGAGCATGCCGGCGGCGCCGCCGTCCCCGACTTCGGATTGTTCGTCAACGGCATCATGATGGGCGCCCTCTCCTTCGATCTCGACGATGTCGTCACCAAAACAACCGGCGGCCTGATTGTTCTACCTCGCAACCACTACCTTATCACCCGTAAGGACCGGCCCCTCGAGGCCATGAACCGAATCGGCAAATCGGCCTGCGATCAATGTACCTTCTGCACCGAATTCTGCCCCCGCTTCCTCCTCGGCTACGAAGTCCAGCCGCACAAGGTGATGCGCAGCCTCGGCTTCACCCTCACCGGATCGACCAACTGGAATCAGTGGGGCGAACTGTGCTGCGCCTGCGGCATCTGCACGCTCTACGCCTGCCCCGAAGAACTATACCCAAAAGAGGCTTGCGATCAGGCCAAGACCAGCCTCCGCGCCGCCGAAATCAGGTTCGTGCAGAAGAATCCACCGCGCGTCCACCCAATGAAGGAATTCCGCCGCATCCCTCTCTCCATGCTCCGGCAGCGCCTTCAAGTCGAAGACTACGAATGCGAGACCCCCTTCGGCGCAATCGAGCCCGCGCCCTCGCGCGTTCACATCAAACTCAAGCAGCATGCCGGCCACCCCGCCTCTCCCATCGTTCGGGAAGGCGCCAAAGTCCGCGCGGGGCAAGCTATCGCCCGCGCCGGCGAAAAAGACCTCGGTGCAACCGTGCACTCGAGCATCGACGGCAAGGTGAAACAAATCACAAAGGAAGCAATCGAGATATGGCGGTAAGAAATTCCATCGGCATGATCGAGCTCAGCAGTATCGGCGCGGGCTTTCAAGTTACCGATGCCATGCTCAAAGCGGCGGATGTCGAACTGCTGCTCGCCCGCACCATCTGTTCCGGCAAGTACATGGTCCTCGTCCGCGGCGATGTCGCCGCCGTCGAATCGGCCGTCGGCGCGGGAGTCACCTCCGGCGACTTCTCCGTCATCGACAAGTTCCTCATCCCCAATGTCCACGAATCCGTCTTTCCAGCCATCAGCGGACTCACCAAGGTGGAACATCTCGAAGCCTTGGGCATCATTGAATCCTTTTCCGTCGCCTCCCTCATCGAAGGCGCCGACGCCATGGCCAAGACCGCCAACATCCGCCTCATCGAGGTCCGCCTCGCCATGGCTCTCGGAGGCAAGGCGTTCGCCACCTGCACCGGCGCCGTAGCCGCTGTCTCCAGCGCCGTCGATGCCGGAGCCCGCGCCATCGGACGCAAGGGGATGCTGGTCAACAAAGTGGTCATCCCCCACCCGCGCCCGGAACTGCTCAGCGAAATGATCTGAGCATCTATCCCGCGTAGTACGCCTTCGCCGCCTCCACTCCGTTCCCCTTCGGGGAAAAGCCTTCTTCCCGAAGCGCCTTCTCCAGGCCCTCGAGAAGCAGCAGCACGTTCTCTTCCGTCGCCAACGGGCCCATGATGCCCACCCGGAATACCTTGCCCGCCAGCGGCCCGAATCCGCCCAGAATCTCGACGTCGCCCCACTCGATCAGCCGTTTTCGGACTTTCAAGTCCTCAATACCATCCGGCACCCGCGGCGTGTTCAGATTCCACAACCGGCGGCCCGGCTTCACCAGCATCTCGAGGCCCATCGCCCCGGCGCCCGCCACAAACGCCTCGTGGCTTCTCTTGTGCCGCGCCTGCCGTTTCTCAATCCCTTCCTCGGCAATGCAGACCAGCCCTTCCCTCATGGCGTAGAACAGCGAGATGGGGGCCGTATGGTGATAGCGGTGCGCTCCCTCGTAGTAATCCGCCAGTAGTTTCAAGTCCAGATACCAATCGGCGGGAGTGGTCTTCCGGCTGCGAAGCCAGTCCATCGCGCGCGGAGACACCGACACCGGCGCGAGCCCCGGAGGGCAACTAAGTCCCTTCTGCGTACAGGAGTAAGCAATGTCGATACCGTTCGCATCCAGATCCACGGGCATCGCGCCCAGCGACGTCACGCAATCCGCAATCACCAGCGCGCCAACTTCGTGCGCCGCCGCGCAGATCGCTTTCGAACTCTGATATACCCCGGTGGAGGTCTCCGCCTGCACGAAAGCCACGACGTTCGGACGTTCCTTGCGGATGAACTCCGCCGCCTCGCCCTCGTCGAAGTTCTCGCCCCAGGGCTTCTCGAGGCGCGCCACGTTCGCCCCTTGCCGCCGTCCCATCTCCGTCAAACGATCGCAAAAAAAGCCGTTCGCCAGCACGGCATACTTCGATCCCGGCTCGACGAAGTTCGCCACCGCCGTCTGCATCCCGGCGCTGCCCGTGCCCGACATCGCCAGCGTGAACTCGTTCGCCGTTCCAAACGCCGCCCGCAACAGTTTGCGGCAGTCTTCCACCACCTCGAAGAAATACGGATCCAGATGGCTCACCACTGTCTTCGTCATCGCCTGGTAAACACGCGGCTCCACCATCGTCGGGCCGGGGCCGAACAGCAGCCGCCGCGGCGGATTCAAAGGAGAAAAAGATATCGACATGGAAAATTCAGTTTCCTTTATTGGTATGCATCAAAATCCAGTGAGAAATCGATTCCAGCGCCACCGGCGCCATCGTCTCCTCTATTTTCGCGTACTCGGACGGGTGCCCGGTGTTCGCGGTCTGGAACAGGTGGTTCAATCGCGGCAGCTTGATAATCGCGTAGTCCCGGTTGCCGGCCTCTTCCAGCGTCCTGGCGATCACCGGCAGGTTCTGCTTCGCCAGCACCTGCGTATCCTTCTCCCCGTTCAGCGCCAGCACGGGGCAGGTGACCTTGCCAAGATAGGCGGAGGGATCCAGCTCGAGAAACTGCCGGAACCAGGGATTGGCCGCTCTTCGCGCCTCCACCTCTCCGGCGAACGTCTTGATCGTCTCCGCGGCCGCGCGGTCATCCTTTTGCGCGCGAAGCGCCTCGAAGATGCGCTTCTGCATCTCACGATTCGAGGCGATCATCATTTCGCCCAGGCCCCGCGCCCGCAGGATGGCCTCGCTCTGCGCGTAGAGCACCTGCTCGCCGGGAACCGCCGTGCCGGCCAGCATCACGATAAAGCTCACGTCCTTGCTCCCGGACGCCGCAATCTGCGCGATCACCGCTCCTTCACTGTGCCCGAGCAGTCCAATCCTCGCGTGGTCCACTTCGGGCCGTGTCTTCAGATACGCGACGCCCGCCAGCGCGTCCGTCGCGAAATCGAGCGTCGTCGATTTCATCAGGCTCCCGCTCGATCCGCCGACTCCGCGGTCATCCACGCGCAGCACCACAATCCCGCGGCGCGTCAGGTAATCGGCCAGCAATTTGAAGGGCTTGTGCCCCATCAACTCTTCATCCCTGTTCTGCGGTCCCGATCCGCTGATCAGCAGCACCGCCGGAACCGGCTTCCCTTCCCTCGGCACGGTCAGCGTCCCCGCCAACCGCACCCCCTGCGCCGTATTCTCGTACGCCGCTTCCACCTCATCGTAGGGATACGGCTTCTTCGGCTCCTGCGGACGCACCGGGACAGGAATGGCGTTCGTTCGCTTGAACGTCAGCGCCATGTTCGCCGGCCCCTGATGCAGAGTGCCGGCGATCTCTTTCTCAGCCGCGTCCAGCCTTCCGTCGAAGGATGCCCCGGCCAGCGGTACTTCGAAACGCACAGCATCTCCTTCCACTTTGATGTTCGCCAGCGGGATTCCGTTTGCGTTCTGGTCGAGCGAGTCCATCGTTCCCCCGAACCCGCCCTGATCGCTTTTGGTGATGTGCAGCGCCAGCCTCAGTTCCACGCCGCTTGCCGTCACCGTGCCCAGCCACATGCCGCTCAGGTCCGCGGCTTGCGCGCAGACACAGACGCCCAGCATAACCATCAAAAAACCCATGTTTATCAGGATAACAAGGGAGATACAATAACAGGCATGATTCGATTGTGGATGCTACTGGGATGTGTCCCCCTGATACAGGCCTCCGTCGATTTCTCCAAAGACGTCGCGCCTCTGCTTGAGACCCGCTGCCAGATGTGCCACGGCGCGAAACAACAGATGAGCGGCCTGCGCCTCGATCAATCGGACTCCGCGCTCCGCGTCATCACGCCCGGAGCCGGCGCCGCCAGCAAGCTCATCGAGCGCGTCTCCAGCGCCAAGCCCGGCT
>JADLBG010000210.1 GCA_020847895.1 Bryobacterales bacterium | reverse complement strand
GAAACAGCGCGGGACCGTCGGGGTAATCCTCGGTAATCGTGGGCTGGAGCATCTCCTTGAAGGTGATCCCCATTCCTTTGGCGATTGCCGCCGCCGAACCCAGAATTTCCTGAATCTTGGACGCCATGTTTCCTCTAACTTAGAATTTTCACCAATCTCCAGCCCGGGAGGTCAATTCTTCGAGCCTCAACCGGGGCGCATGGCCGGGACGATCTCCCCTGAGCGGAGCACGGACATGCCGGCCCGTTCTCCTAGGGACTCCATATCCGCCTTGGACCAACCCTCCCACGCATGCGTAATGGCGCCGTCGGGGGCCAGTTGAAACTGCGACGGCACCTGAGAGATGCCGAATCCGTTGCTGGCCGGATAGCCTCGGGCGGCCTCGTCGAGCAGCACGGGAAAGTGAATGCGGTAGGACTTCAGAAACTGCCTGGTGTCCTCGGCGTTGTTTTGCGAGACGCCGTAGATGCGGATGTCTGTGTTTTCGCGAATGCGCTCCAGGTAAGGAAGCGCGAACTGGCAGACCGGGCAGGAGATCTTGAAAAACACCAGCAAAACCGGCCCGCCGGAGGTAAGTTGTCTGAGTGGAACGTTGTTTCCTTCAAGGTCAGTAAGCAGCGCGGATGGCGCTTTGGCGCCCTCTCCGAGCATCACTCGACCCCACTTGCCTGCCATAGGTTTCAGTGTAACAGCTTCGCCAATTGCTGCGCCCCGATGAGGAGGGGGTCCCAGACTTTGGAAAAAGGCGGAGCGTACGCCAGGTCGAGGTTTTCGAACTCATCGACGGTCATGCGGGAGGTCAGGGCGGCGGAGATGACGTTGGTGCGCCCGGCAACGCCCTGTTCGCCAATGACGGCTCCGCCGAGCAGGCGGCCCGTGCGGCGATCGGCGGTGAGTTGCACGGAGATCGGGACACCGCGAAAGTATCGCGGTTTGTCGCGGGCTTCGATTTGAACGGAGACGGCATCGAAGCCTTCTTTTTTCGCCTGGTGTTCGGAAAGTCCGGTGAGCCCGACGCCAAGTCCGCAGACGCGGACGATGGAAGTCCCCGTAATCCCGGGGAAGCGTTCTCTTGCGCCGGCGGCGCAGGCTCCGGCGACGCGTCCCATTTTGCCGGCCGTGGTGCCCAGCGGCATCCAGACCGGCCTGCCGGTTACCAGGTGGTTCGCCTCCGCGCAGTCTCCCGCGGCATACACGGAGTGAAGATTGGTCTCCATCCGCTCGGTAACACGAACGGCCCCGGTGCGGCCGGTTTCGATTCCGGCTTCGGCGGCGAGGAACGTATTGGGGCGGTAGAGGCAGGCGACGATGACGAGATCGGATTCAGGCACGGACTCGGCGGGCGTATTGAGCAGCAGGCGGACGCGGCAGCGCTCCAGGTGGGCCGCCACCAGCCTGGTCAGCCACGGATCCTCGCGGCGAAGGACATCGCCGGTCTTCTGGTACAACGTTACTTCCAGGCCCTGTGTGCGGAGCGCCTCGGCGGCTTCCATGCCCAGGTACCCGGCTCCGAGAATGGCGGCGCGGCGCGGGCGGCGGTCCGCGAGGAATCGCTTCAGCTTCTCCGCCGCTGCCCAGGTGTCCATGGTGAACACGTGAGGCTCGCCGGCTCCGCGCAAAGCGGAGAGGTCGCGGCGCGCCCCGGTGCTCACAATCAGTTTGTCATAGTGCACCCGCTCGCCCCCGGAAAGGGTCACTTCGCGGCGCGGGTGCGAGATGGCAACCACTTCGCAGTTGGCGCGGATGGCGATATTGCGCTCGCGCGCGAAGTGCTCGACAGGATAGACCGTGAGTTCTTCGAGCGAGCGCACCTGGCCTTCGATGAAATAGGGCAGTCCGCAGGCCCCGTAGGAGACATGCGGCGTCTTTTCGAGAACGGTGATGTCGAGCGATGGGTCCAGGCGGCGAGCCCGCGCCGCCGCGCTCAGCCCGGCGGCTTCCGCGCCAATCACCACCAGGCGCATTTATTCGCCGGATTTCTCCTGCTGTTGCAGGAAGCTGAGGATGTCGAAGCGCTTGATTTCGCGGTTGGGGTAGAAGCTGTTCACGGCGGCCTGCTCATCGTTGAATACCTCGAAAACGGTAGTGAGCTTGGTGAGGACGAGCAATTCCACGTTGCGGCGGCTGAGATTGAGCAGTTTCACCATCCCGCCCGCCTTCTTGGCGCTGGTGTAGCAGATGACCATTGTTCCCAGACCCGTGCTGTCGATGTAGTCGACATCGGCGAGATTGAGCACCAGGTTCTTGTGTCCGGCGGCAAAGAGTTCGCTGATCTTCTCCCGAAGGTGACCCTGCGCTTCACCCACCACCAGCCGGCCTTTCAGATCCAGGAGGATCACGCCGTCGTTTTCTCGCTGCCGGATTTCGAGGTCCATGGGAAACCGTTATTGTAACGCACGGGAAAGGGAGAGGAATCGCTTTATTTATGGTGAAGGCGAAGCGCCGTCCGGCGGGGGTGTGTTTTCCGTGAGCCAGTGTTCCATTTCCTCGGCCGGGAGGGAAACACCGAAGAGGTGGCCTTGCGCTTTGTCGCAGGCGATGCCGCGCAACAGTTCGAGCTGGCTTTCGCTTTCCACGCCCTCGGCGACGACGGTCAGCCCCATGTTGTGCGCCAGGGCGAGTATCGTCTGCACGAGGGTCAGCGCTCCGGCGGAGGAATTGATTTCGGCAATGAAGGACTGATCGATCTTGAGGCAATCCACGGGGATCCAGCGCAAGTAACTGAGCGAGGAATAGCCCGTGCCGAAGTCGTCCAGGGCGAGCCGGACGCCGAGTTCGCGCAGCCGGTCCAACTTCGGCATGGCCGTCTCGACGTTTTCCATGATGGCGCTTTCGGTAAACTCCAGTTGCAGGAACCGGCTCTCCATGCCGCTCTCCTCGAGGGCTGCGACGACAGTATCGACAAAATCCGGACGGGCAAACTGGATGGCGGACACATTCACGCACAGACGAACAGGTGGAAGTCCGGCGCGAATGAGACCGGCGTGGCGGCTGCAGGCGTGGCGCAGAACCCACGCCCCAATGGTTCCGATGAGGCCGCACTCTTCGGCAACCGGGATGAACTGGGAGGGAGAGATGCGGCCCATCGTGGGATGGCGCCAGGAAAGCAGCACTTCGAAAGCATCGAGCGAAACGCCATCGGTGCCGCGGATATCGACAATGGGCTGGAAGCTGAGGTGGAGTTGGCCTTCCTCGAGGGCGCGGCGAAGGGAATGCTCCATGGCGAGGCGGGCGGCGCGGACGCCTTCCCGGCCGGGAGCGAAACTGCAAACATCGTTCCTGCCGGTATTCTTAGCCTGGTACATGGCGAGGTCGGCCCCGCCGAGAAGACTTTCGGCGGTGTCCGCATTGTGCGGGAAGACGCTGAGGCCAATGCTGGCGGTCACGTAGACCGACTGCGAGTGGCTGGGGCAGGGAATAGGAGCCCGAAGAGCTTCCAGGATCTCGCGGGACCGCTCCAGGATGCCGGACTGGTCTCCGTCGTGGGAGAGCACGGCGACGAACTCATCCCCGCCGAGTCGGGCGGCGAACTCCCCGGTGCGGAGACAGGCGCGGATGCGGCCCGCAACCTCGCGCAGGATGGTGTCTCCGGCTGTATGACCCAAATGATCGTTGATCTGCTTGAAGCGGTCGAGATCGATGAAGAGAACGCCGAGCATACCGCCGCCCTGGCGGGCTCGAGCGATATTCTCCTCGAGGGCCTGGGTGAGGAGATTGCGGTTTGGCAGGCCGGTGAGGACATCATGATGCGCATGGTAAGCCAGCCGGTCAGTCAGGTTGCGATGCTCGATGGCGATGGCGGCGAGCGATGCAGCCATTTCGAGCAAACCGGCATCTACGTGGCGCGGCTGAATGGCGACTTTCCAGTACACGGTGAGGATTCCCAACAGGTCGCCGGAACCGGAAAGGATGGGGGATGCTCCGCATGCCTGCCAGCAGAATTCATGCACGAATGCCCAGGGCTCGTCTTTCGGACATGCGGGACCCACGTGGTCGAAGATCGCCGTGCGGCGGGTATGAGCCGGCGACAGACAGCACCCGCCGCCGGCGGCGGGGACAGGAATGCCGTGCATTCGCCGTTGGAAAGACTCCGGCATTCCAGGCGCGGTTTCGCAATAGAGCTTTCCCCCACGGGCGAGCAGGATGGCTCCGGCAAGGCTTGGCGACTGGCGCTCGACCATGTGGACAATCTGCCGAAGAACGTTTTCGAGCGGCTGGTCCTTGGCAACCATTTCCAGAACGTGGCTGCGGTCGTGTTCGAGAACCTCCGCCCGGTCGCGGGCCTGTTGCATGCGGCCTTCGAGAATCGACCGGCCAATGCTTTTCGCCATCAGTTCGATGATCTCGACTTCATGGGCCGTGTAAGGACGCCAGCGGGGGTGTGGGGAGGAGAAACTCAGCACTCCGAAGATCTCTCCATCCACCAGAACCGGTGTGCCGATATAGGAGGCCTGCCGCGAGGGACCGTAGTGGGGCCGGCCGGCGAGACGGGCATCATCCTCCACGGATGCGGCCGCTACCGTGGCGCGGTCTTCGCAGACTGCTCCGCAATGCACCCGGTTCAATTCGAAGGTCATGCCTGCCCGCAGAGAAGGAAAGTCGCTGCGAACGGCCCGCACGGCGGCATAGCGGCCGCGTACCTGGCTGACAATGCCGTACGAAAGACCGAAGATGGCCCGCCCGGTCTCCAGATAGTCGGTAAACAAATCTTCCAGGGATTCGTAGTTCGTCGTGCTCAGGCGGTGAAGTTGCCGCAGGTCTTCGCTGAACTTGGCAAGTTCGAGGCTCTTTTCAAGGAACTGCTCCTTGGTCTTGCGGCGTTCGGCCGATTGGTCCGGATTGTTGCCGCGGCCGAGCTCGAACTCGTTCCCGGCGAGTGCGGCGAGATCGCGGATGTGGTTCAGTTGCGAATCAGGAATGGTGCGTGGCTGGGTGTCCACGGCAAGCAGCATCCCTGCCGGTGAGCCATCCGGTCCCGGGATGAGGGCGGCAAGACAGAATCGCACGGACGTGACTCGGGCGGCAAGGCGAGTGTCCGCCTGCGCATCCGGGATCGACTTCGCAGCCTTCTCCGAGCTCAGTGCGGGGTGCAGTTCCCATGCCAGCACGCGTAGGTCCTGTTCCAGGCGCTGGACGGGTCCGACACTGGTCCGGAGAAACAGGCGCGGTGGTTCGCAGGCGAACACGGCGACGACTGGCGCTTCCAGCAGCCGTCCGGCGAGCGCGGCAATACGATGCAACGCTCCCGTGCGGGCGTGTTCCTGACGGGGGGAACTCCCCGAGGTGGAGGACATGGCAGATTTACTGAAGTCTCAGTGTGCAGCAACCTTAGGATTTGCGCCAGAGAACCAGGAAGGTCTTAGTACCGGAACAGAAGTTTTCTTAGGGCCAGGGCTCTGGCGTTGCGTCAAAATTCCGCATGGCCGGGCGTGCGGGGAAACGGGATGACGTCGCGGATATTCTTCATGCCGGTGACGTACATCATGAGGCGCTCGAAGCCGAGGCCGAATCCCGCGTGTGGCGCCGAACCGTGGCGGCGGAGATCGAGGTACCACCAATAATGCTCTTCCGGGAGATTGTGCTCGCGGATCTTCTCGCGCAGCACCTCGAGCCGTTCTTCGCGCTGGCTCCCGCCGATGATTTCTCCAATGCCCGGAGCCAGCACGTCCATGGCGCGGACGGTCCTGCCATCGCCGTTGGCGCGCATGTAAAAGGCCTTGATGCTCTTCGGGTAGTCGGTGACGATGACCGGTTTCTGGAAAGTCACCTCGGTGAGGTAGCGCTCATGCTCGCTCTGCAGGTCGGCGCCCCAGTAGACAGGGAACTCCCACGGACGTCCGGATTGTTCGAGGATTCGCACGGCCTCGGAGTAGGGGATGCGGGCAAATTCGCTCGAAGCGACGTTGTCCAGCGTAGCCAACAGGTTGGGCTCATAGCGCTGGTTGAAGAACTCGAGGTCCTGCCTGCAATGGTTCATCAGATAGGTGATCAGATACTTTAAGAACGCTTCGGCAAGTTCTTGATTTCCATTGAGATCGCAGAATGCCATCTCGGGCTCGATCATCCAGAATTCGGCGAGGTGGCGCGGCGTGTTCGAGTTTTCGGCGCGGAAGGTGGGGCCGAACGTGTAGACGTTGGTAAACGCCAGAGCGAATATTTCGGCCTCCAGTTGTCCGCTGACCGTGAGATAGGCCGGGTGGGAGAAGAAGTCCGTGGAAAAATCAATGGCGCTCGATTGGGGCTTCCTCGGAAGGTTCATGAGATCGAGCGTGGTCACCTGGAACATGGCACCCGCGCCTTCGGCGTCCGAGGTGGTGAGGATGGGAGTGTGGACGTAGAGGAATCCGTTCTCCTGGAAAAACCGGTGAATCGCGAACGAGAGCGCATTGCGGACGCGGAAGACCGCTCCGAAGGTGTTGCTGCGGGTGCGGAAGTGGCCGAATTCGCGGAGTGTCTCGAGGGTGTGCTTCTTCTTCTGGAGGGGGTAGGTTTCCGGGGGAGCGGCGCCAAGCAGGTCCAGCGCTTCACCTCTCAACTCGACGGACTGGCCCTTGCCGGGTGATGCCACCATCGTTCCCGATACGCGAACACAGGCGCCGGTGGTGACTTTCGAGAGGGCATCTTCCGGAATCGAGCCCGCCTCGAAGACGATTTGCAGATCGGCAAAACACGATCCGTCGTTGATCTGGATGAAATGGACTCCCTTGCTATCCCGGCGGGTCTTCACCCAGCCGTGGGCTGTAGCGGGCACGCCGGGTGAGAGCGTCAACAGGTGGCGAACATATTGATGGTTGCGGATCATTCGTTTCTTTTTATTATGGCCGCACGGCTCATAGCGGAACAGCGTTGCGGCTGACGTAGGATTCCACGGGCGAGGAGTCGGGTCCGATGTAGTGGAAGAACTCCGCGTATTGCAGGTTGTGAGCTTTGCCCCGGACGCGGTCGCGAGAGAGCGCGAAATGTTCCGTATAGGCGCGGTTTGCGGTTTCGTCGTCATTGCCGAGCATGGGGAGTTTCTTACCCTGGGCGGCGAGGCGGCGGCGGAGTTCGGCCCCGTTGTTCCCCGCGGGACCCTGGGTCACGTTCGCAAGGTTTGCCTGCACCTTGCGCTCGAAATAAGGAGCGATGTCGACCACCCGGTTCACGATCTGCGGTCCACGCGCGAAGTAGTAGCGCTCCGAGGGGCCGTGGGCGGTGAGCCCTGCGCGCAAGTGTTCGGGATAGTCCCATGGGGAAGCGGCCATCCAAGCGGCGGATTCGATGGCGCGGGCGGTGATGTAGTGGTCTGGGTTCCTTTCGTAAAGCGAAGAAGGGTCGTAGACGATCAGGGTGTCCACCTTCAGCAGGCGAAAGAGAAATACGAGCCGCGCGCGGATCTCCACCAGCGGCCAGGCGTCCATGTTGTGGTTGGGATAATTGAGGAAAAAGGCCTCCTTCAGCCCGAGGCGGCGGGTCATTTCCTTTGTGTCGTTCTCGTTCTTGAGCACGATGTCGCCAATGGAAGCGCCGGTTCCCGCCATGGAATCGTTCGACATGTTGATGAGGTAGCCGGTGTAGCCTTCGTCGAGCAGTTTGAGGACGGCGCCTCCGGCGAAAATCGGAACGTCATCGCAGTGGGGTTGAATGGCCGCGAGCACTTTTCCACGGTGCGGCTTGCCGGATTGGGAGCGCTCGATCGTGACCGTTGAAGAATAGGCCGTAGTTCCCGTGCCACCGGATTCGTACTCATGCTCGAGTGCGGGGTCCGATTGCATCATCGCGGCGGCCAGCGGTGTGGAGAGAAAATGTCTGCGTTCCATGGGAAAGGCCATTTTAGCGGACTTGCCGCAATGAGAGGATAGTTCAGGGAGGGGAGGACGTATGCGCGGATGGAAAGTGTGGATGATGGCCCTGCTGGCGGCCGCCGCTGGCGCGCAATCGCCGCGGGTGACGGCAATCCGTTGCGGGAGGCTGTTTGATGGAAAGAACCTGGCTCTCGTGGAGAATGCCGTCGTCGTGGTGGAAGGGAATCACATCCGGGCGGCGGGCAGGAACGTGGCGATCCCCGAGGGAGCGAAGGTGGTGGACCTGAGCCGGGCCACTGTCATGCCAGGGCTCATCGACTGCCATACGCACATGTTTCTCTACGGTGTGCAGTATGATGAGGCGCTGCTCAAGAAATCCCTGCAATACCGGGCGATCTGGGCTACGGTTTCCGCGCGGAAGACTCTCCTCGCTGGTTTCACTTCGATACGCGATCTGGAGACGGAGGGCGCATGGTATGGAGATGTGGCGCTCCGCGACGCCATCCACGACGGACTGGTCATTGGCCCGCGAATGCAGTGCGCCACGCGGGCGCTGAGCATTACCGGCGGATACTCGCCCTACGGATATTCGCCTGACGTGGACATCCCGCATGGGGCACAACTTGCCGACGGAGTGGACGGAGTACGGAAAGCGGTGCGGGAGCAATTGGCCAATGGCGCCGACCTCATCAAGATCTACGCCGATCACCGGCGGCGCGGTGGAGCAAGTCCCGATCAGTTGACGGCGTGGCCCACCTTCTCCCTGGAGGAGATACGGACGATCGTGGAAGAGGCGTCGAAGGCGGGCGCCAAGGTGGCGGCTCACGTCTACAACAGCGGCGCGGCGCAGACGGCAATCCGCGGCGGGGTATCCTCACTCGAACATGGAATCTATCTGGATGACGCGACCTTCCGCATGATGGCGGAGAAGGGAGTGTATTGGGTCCCGACCTTGATGGCGTATATGCAGTTCATGGATGGCCCGCCGGCGCCTCCCGAGCGGCGGCGCCTGATGGAAGGGACCACCGCCCGACACAGGGAGACATTCCAGCGAGCCTTGAAGCTGTCTGTGAAAATCGCATTCGGCACCGACCTGGACGGCCATCAGGAAAATGCCGGACAGGAGTTCGTCTACATGGTGCGCTATGGAATGAAGCCGCTTGAAGCTCTGCGGTCGGCCACTAGCGTCGCGGCCGAACTCATGGGCTGGCAGGATCGCGTGGGCTCTCTCGAGGCCGGGAAACTGGCGGACATCACCGCCGTGGAGGGAAATCCGGTGGACGACATCACGGCAATGAAGCGCGTAGTCTTTGTCATGAAGGACGGCGTGGTCTACAAAGGCGGGCAGTAGGCGGCATTCAGCCGGATTGGAGGATGCGGGTCATACTCGCGGCGAAAGCCGCCTGGGAGAAGCGTGAGGCACAGGTTTGTAAAGGCCCGGACGCTATCGAGGATTCAGCCAGTTCGAACTGCCGAAGGGCGGCCTCGAGCGCATTCTCTGAAGGGTCGGTGAAGAGGAAGCCGGAAAGGGGCGCCGTGGCGATTTCGAGCACCCCTCCACGCCCGAGAGCGATCACCGGTTTTCCGCTGGCCAGCGACTCGACCGCCGTCATTCCGAAATCCTCCTCTCCGGGTTGAACAAGGGCCCGGCTGTGCGCATAGAGTTCACGCAGGTCGCTGTCGGAGACGCGGCCGAGGAATTCGATTCCCGGACCTGCCGAGCGTTTGAGATTCCTGTACTCGGGGCCATCGCCGGCAATCCGCAGGCGGCGCCCGGTTCGCGAGCAAACGGCGATGGCGAGAAGGAGGCGTTTGTAGGGGACGAGTTCGGAGACGGCCAGGTAGTAATCCTGAGGAGGACGCCAATAGAAAGCGTCGACATCGACGGGCGGATGAACGACTACGGAGTCGCGGCGGTAGGCTTTGTGAATCCGGCGCCGTACATTGGCGCTGTTGGCCAGGAACTGGTCGACGCGCGCCGCGGACGCCAGATCCCAAAGGCGGAGATAGTTGGAAAATGCCGCAAACGCCGCGCGCTTCAAACGGTTTCCGGTCCATTCATGCAGGTAATCCGGGTAGAGATCCCAGAGGTAGCGCATAGGAGTGTGGCAGTAACAGATGTGACGGGCGGAAGCCCGCGTAAGGACTCCCTTGGCGGGACCGGATTCGCTGCTGATCACCAGGTCATAGGCGCGCAAGTCCAGATGTTCGAGCGCGATGGGCATGAGGGGAAGCAGCGAGCGGTAGTGTCTTCGCAAGGGATTCAGGAAGGAAGCAGTGACATGCCGCGAACGGATCAATGGCGAGACATGGTCCGGGTCATAGAACAGGGTAAAGAGATCGGCTTCCGGCAGTAGGCGGCACAGCGCTTCCACTACTTTTTCCCCTCCGCGCATTTGCAGCAGCCAGTAATGGACGATGGCGGCGCGCATGACGAAGAAGTGTAACAGGATTACAGAGGATGCTCAGGGCTGGCCGGGTGCTACAATCGGAGCAACCAATTCCGGGGTGCTGGTGAACATCCATCCATGGAACACCAAGAGGTAATTTCCCTGCGGCTTGCCCGTGATCCGCTGCTGCATGAAGAACCGATGCCGTATGAGGCATTATACTTCCCCTACGGGTTCCCGTTACGGGTGAGGACGAATTCCGAACGGATTTTGGAATTGGCCGCGGAGAGTTGGGGCAGATTTTCCGCCTGCTGCATGGAAGAGCCGCTCGAGTTGCACGTCGGGATTGCGGGTGAGGCGGTTGCGTTTCCGGGAGAACCGCTTGTGCGGTCGCGGCGTCACTTGTTGACTATCAGCAGCGACTCGCAACATTTCGGAGTGTGCGACTTCGAGGCAGGGTTCGGCTGTTGCTGGCTGACTCGCCGCGTTCTCGATGACCCTTCCTTCCTACGCTATTTCTTCCTCGAAAGTCATGGTTATTCTCTCGTGTGCGAGCGGTACCTCACGGGTATTCACGGCGCTTGCATGGCACATAACGGACACGGCGTGCTGCTGTGCGGGGCATCGGAAGCCGGGAAATCGACACTCGCCTATGCCTGCGCGAAACGCGGTTGGACGTTCATCTGCGACGACGGCAGCTTTCTGGTACGAGCCGCCGCGGATCACACAATTGCCGGCAATCCGTACCGCATCCGCCTGCGGCCCTCGGCAACGGCTCTGTTTCCGGAAGTGGGAGCGCGCCACTGTGGGGTAAGCGCCAACGGGAAGCGCTCCATGGAGTTGGATACGGAAGGCTTCCTGAGGGCCCCGCGCAGTCCAGTGGAGTATGTCATCTTTCTCAACCGCGGGCGCGCCGGGCCAGCGACCATTCGTCCCTTTTCGAAGGAGGAGGCCTTGCGGCAAATGGAGACGGTAATTTGCTACGGGCGCGAATCTACCCGCGAGCAGCAGCGGGAATCGCTGCGTCGTCTTCTCGCGTTAGATGTGCTGGAGCTTTCCTACGGCGAACTCGATTCCGCCGTGGACTGCCTGGAATCGCTGCCGCGGCAGGGATTCCATCCGTGAACCAATGCGGCGCTCTCTCCCACCAGGTCCGGCTGCGGTTCTCGAAACACTCCGATTCGACAACCGGGACGCCAACGGTTTGGCACAACTGGACGAACGCGGCTGGCGCGAGGCGCTCGGCTATTGTGACCGCAACCAGTTGACGCTTGCCTGGGCCGCCGGAATTGAGGGGCAGCCTTGCCCTTCCGCCATCCGTGAACGGCTGGCGCGCGATGCGGCGGCAAATTGTGTGCGAGTCGAAAAGCAGATCGCGCTGTACCGTGAGTTGGCGGCACGGTTCGAACGGGATGGCGTGGAGCATGTCGTTCTGAAGGGATTCGCGCAATGGCCCTGGTTCACATCGAATCCACGCCGGCGCACGCAGTACGATCTCGATCTCTACTGTCCTCCGCGGTCGCTGCTGCCCGCGCGCGACGCCGTGATGGCGATGGGTTATGAGCCGCTTCGCCGCCGGGGCGGCTTCCCGACAGATCATCTGCCTTCCATGATTCGCAAGACCGGATGGCAGTGGCGCGGGGATTTCTTCGACACGGAGATTCCCACATCCATTGATCTGCACTTCCGGTTCTGGGATCCGGAAACAGAGCGCTTCGGTCCACGGGATCCCGGCGAATTCTGGGAACGGAGGGAGACCCGTTGTTGGGAGGGAGTGAGGTTTCCATCTCTATCTCCCCCCGACTCGCTCGGCTTCGCGTGTTTGCACGCCCTTCGACACTTGCTTCGAGGGGGCGCGCGTCCGGGCAGCGTTTATGAGATTGCCTGGTTTCTGCACCGGCAGCACACCGCGGATTTCTGGAGGGGATGGAGAACCCTGCACGACGATGAATTGCGGCGTATCGAGGCCATCTGTTTCCTCCTGGCGGAGCAGTGGTTCGGATGCCGGATGCCCGAGGCGGCAGAGGAAGAAATCGCGCGGCTGCCCGCCGCCGTCACAGTGTGGTTCGAGCGGTGGGGGCATGCGCCGCTCGAAGCTCCGTTTCATCCCAACAAGGATGAGTTGTGGCTGCATTTGAGTCTGCTCGAATCCCGGCGCGACCGGTTCGCCATCCTGCGGCGCAGGCTGATTCCCCTGACAGCCCCGGGGCCTGTGGATGCGGTGCATGTGCCGGACCGGGCAATGAACTGGAAGCTCCGAGTACGCCGAAAGTGGCGGTACGCGCTCTATGCCGCGGGGCGATTCTCTCATCACGCCAGGGTGCTGCTGCCCGCCGTGAGCGGCGCATTTTTCTGGTGGACGTCGGAACGGGAACTGCCTCTCCCTTTCTGGCGCTTCTTCGCCGCGGGACTCGTCTACAACTTCGCTTTGTTCGTATTCTTCCTGCTGTATAACCTGCACCTGGTGCGAATCGGGTTTCGGGAAGACTTCATTGGCGCGGTAACCGGAGCGATGACTGCGGGCACCATGGCGGGCAGCCTTGCCGTCGGGTGGCTCGCCTCGCAATTGGGATTGCGCCGCTGTCTGATGCTGGGAATCGCGGCCACGGCGGTAGTGTCGGCGATGCGCGTGGCGGTGACGGACAAAGTATCTCTGTTGGCTGCCGGCTGTCTGGCGGGGGTCTTTGCCTCCTTCTGGGCAGTGTGTCTCTCGCCCGCCGTCGCCGGGCTCACCACGGAACGGAGCCGCCCGGTTGCCTTCAGTCTCTTGTTTTCGTCGGGAATCGGGTTGGGAGCCATTGCCGGGGTGGTGGGCGGCCGGCTACCTTCCATGGCGACATCGTTGGAAGCGGCTTTGTATGCGGCGTGTGCGGTGCTGCCGCTGGCCATGGCGCCGTTGGCGCGCCTGGAACTCGGCGGACGCCTGGAAAGGAAGGAACGAGCCTACCGTTGGAGCCCGTTTCTGGCAAAGTTTCTCCTCGCGCTCACTTTGTGGGGGCTCGCCACAGGCGCGTTCAACCCATTCTTCAACGTGTTTTTCACGCAGTCCTTGCGGTTCAGTATCGAGCGGATGGGGCTCATTTTTTCCGCCTCGCAATTGGCGCAGGTCATGGCGGTGCTGCTGGCTCCTCTCGTGTTCCGGCGCTTTGGATTAGTAGCCGGAATAGCTCTGACGCAAGCCGCCACGGGGCTTGCGCTGGCGGGACTCGGGTCTGCGGCGCCCGCGGTGGCGGGATGGCTCTATGCGCTCTACGCATCGTTCCAGTACATGAGCGAACCCGGCACTTACAGCCTGCTCATGGCCCGCGTCAGGGAGGAGGAGAGGAACGGCGCCTCGGCTTTGAATTTCGTGGTTCTATTCGGCTCGCAAGCCATTGCGGCAGCCCTCGCCGGCGCAGCGATCACCAAGGTTGGCTATGCGCCCGTGCTGTTCACGGCAGCCGCAATGGCTCTGCTGGCTGCCCTGGCGTTTCGATGCCTGCCGCGAGAGCCATCACGGCAGTGATTCGCTCTCGATATCGCGCCAGCGTGTAATGCTCCTGCCACCGGGAAAACCCATTTCGCGCCACCGCCTGGCGGCTTTTCTCGTCGCGAAGAGTGGCGATCATGCTTTGCGCCAATGATTCCGTAGTTTTCGATTCGGCGAGGTACCCGGTTTTCCCGTCTTCGATGATCTCGGGAATACCGCCGGAGCGGAAGGCAAGCACAGGCACACCGGCGGAGAATGCTTCGATAATCACGCGCCCGAACCCTTCCGCGCCGGTGGAGGGGACCACCAGCAAGTCAAGCTCGGAGAGGACCGGGCCGATATCGTGCCGCCAGCCTCGAAAATCCATCGGAAGGCCGCGGGCAGCCAGTTGGACGCGGGCGGCGTAGTCCTCAGACCCAAGCAGCGCGGCGCCGCAGATCAGGAAACGGCACTCTGGAAGCTGCCGGAGCACGATTCGCGCCGCATGGACAAACTCAAGTTGCCCTTTTTCCCGAGCGATTCTGCCGATCACCCCCGCGCACAGGCCGCCTACGTGTCGTGGGCGTTGCGCTCCCGCCGTACCATTGGGGATGACGAAGAGCCGGTCCGCGGCAACGGCGCCCGTAACATATGAGGCCACGAATCGCGAGACTCCGATCACCGTCGCGTTGCAGAGGCGCAAAGACCGGCGCGCCAGAGTGCGTGAAAGACCATGCGGGAGATAGCTGTGGGCGTGGAACACAACCGGTATTTCCAAATGCGCCAGGGCAGCCGCCGGCAGCAGCCGTGGACCATTGATGTACAGAAGATTCGCCGAGTAGAGGGAGCATAGGCCGGCAATCTGCCTTGCCAGCACGGGAAGAGCGCGGCCGAATCGTAACGCATCGCCGGGCGATTTGCGAGCGGCTTCGTAGTGCGCCGGAGGAAGAAGGGTCACCTCTACGCCGAGGGAACGCAGGCATTGGGCGAGTTCGCCCTCCGGGGGTACGGCGGCGCTCGCGCGCCATCCTCGTTCCTGCACGGCGGGGATCAGTTCGAGCAGGCATTGCTGCGCGCCTCCTAATTCCCCGAACTGGTCAATGAAGAGTATGTTCATCCGCGGAGTCCAACCGCACTGCCGCGGCCAGCGCCCAGAAGTAGATGGGAAGCACACGCCAGTAGGTGAAGAGATCGCCGGAAAGCATTTGCGCCATTTCGCCCACCCAGAAGCAGCAGATCCAGGTTCCGAAGAACGCTGCTTGGGGATGGACGCTCTGAGTGGCGATGCGGTAGGCTTTGCCTGCGATCTGATAATTCATCAGGAGAAAGGCGGCAAGTCCAACGATGCCAGTCTCGGCAAGCAGGCTTAGGTACATGTTGTCCACCACCAGAGGGCGGCCGGGAAGTGTGGAGTAGGGAAGAGTCTTATAACCTGCGCCTGTGAGTAGGTACCACGGGTTGTCCCGCAACAGGTCCGCAAGCGCGCCCCAGTTTGACAGACGCCCCGAGAGAATACCGTTGGGGTCGGTGAGAAAAAATTGAAGCGAGCCCTGGATCCGCGCCCAGTAGAGTTCCCCGAATGACGGGAACAGGAAGAATACAGCGCCGATGCCGGCGGCGAGAGTCGCTCCCATCACAAAAAGCCAGTGCCGGATCTTGTAGCGGCCGCGGTGGAGGTAAAGCAAGGTTGCCAGCGCGGCAGCCAGACACACAATCGAGCCGCGAGAGAAGGAAAAA
Organism: Bryobacterales bacterium; assembly: GCA_020847895.1. Taxonomy (GTDB): domain Bacteria; phylum Acidobacteriota; class Terriglobia; order Bryobacterales; family Bryobacteraceae; genus CADEFT01. The sequence continues at coordinate 9,123 of JADLBG010000210.1, read as the reverse complement.
ACGAGAGCCGCGGAAAGAACTCCACCGGCTGGCGGGAGCACCCACCGTGGAAGGAGCCGCCACTCACGCGGACCCGTGACAACCACCGCGATCATGACGAGGAAGAAGGCGCAGAAATTGCCCAGCGTGCTTGCTTCATAGAACAAGCCCTGCGCGCGGCGGTAGACGCCGCTATCGAGCCATATATATTGCGGGCCGTAGCCGGCGGGCGCCGGAAGTTGAAAGTAGAAGTCGAAGCAGGCAAAGGCCGCGGCTAAGACAGCGGCGGCAGTCAGCCACCGGATGGCGGTGCTTGGCCGAATGGCAATGCCCGCTCCCGGGCCGTGTACGCAATAGAAGTAGACATAGACGGAGATGCCGAACAGGAAGACTCTGGCAAGGCTTCCCGCGGCGACGGACCCGCCGGAATCGATGGCTGCCGGCGCGATGCTTGCCAGAAGAAGAAGGAACACCAGCAGTAGAGACGCACTGAGGGAATCAAGCCTCGGACGCCATTCACGAATCCTCAAGACGCCAATTCCAGTTCCCGCCGCCGCCAGCGCGAGCGCCGGATGGGGTCCTGTGTTTCCGAGAGCAACCGGCAGAGGCGGCAGAAGCATCACCGCGCCCAGGAAGGCCGCCAACCAGCGGTTGGCCCCCGCGAGGAGAAACAGGCAGGCGGGAGCCAGCAGAAGCGGAGTCACCATAGCCGCGGCAACCAGAGGATTGGGTATGAGCGCAACTCCAGCGGCATAAAAAGCAATCGCCGCGGCAGCGCCGGGGGAAGGGAGGAGCCTCATGGACGTAGACTGAAGCCGAGGCTCAGGTAAACAATCGAGCCGGTGAGCGCAAGACCGAACGCAATCGCCGCATTCAGCAGGATGCGCGGCTCACTGGGCCTCTCCGGGACGATGCCCGGGTCTATGATCTTCAACCGCTCCCCGCTGTTTCCGACGGATGAGCGGATGTCTTGCCCGCGCCGCACTGCCGCCTCATAGTCAGACTGCGCATCCTTGCGTTTGGCGTCGATCTTCTGGAGCAGGGTGGAACGCTCCGCGAGCAACTTGCTTTTCGCGGTCACTGCCCGGTCCAAATCCGCGACCTGGCCGGAAAGGAGCGCGGCTCGCGCACGCATCGCCGCCCCCTCGCGTTGAGCAAATTCCCGGTCGTCTTTTTCGAAACCCGATTCGGTGTGGCCAGGTGGCTTGGCCTTGGATTCATTCTCCGCGGCGCTTGCCTCCGCTTCGGAAAGATTCCGCCGCAACCGGTACTGCAATTCCACCATGGAATCCAACTCGGTGCGCAGCGCATCTACCGGTTGGTCCGTCATCGCCCTGGACCACTCCGCCTGTAACTGCTCGAGTTTGACCCGCGCCGTCTCCACCTGCCGCTGTACGTCCTCCATCAGATCGCGTCCGGTTTCCCGCGTCACGGTGGAACTCAGCTTCACGGTTTCCTCGGCGAGGAACTGCGCCATCGCCTGCGCCTGCCTGGGATCCGGCAGGGTTACGCTGATCTGTAGCACCTTGGTGTCCCGCAGTTTGCTCACCTTGAGGACTCGTGCCTTGAGCGTCTCCAGCGGCGTGGCCCGGTCCCGGAGATGGAAGCGGTCGAGGGCGCGAAGGAACAGGCTGTCGCTGGTGGCGAAAACTTCGTAGGTCTTGAGTGACTCGAGGTAAATCGGACTGATGGAGGTAAAGGTACGCGGATCACTGCCGGCCGGGGGTTCGATGAGAATGCTGGCCATGGACGTGTAACGCTTCGTGAGGAACAGGCTTCCCAGCAGCGCCGCGGCCACCGCGATGGCGCACGTCACAACAACGAAAGCAGAGCGTCTGCGAAGATAGAGGACATACTCCACCGCGTCGAAAGACGGCGCTGGTTCCCGCTGGGTGCGTAGCGAAGATGACACTCCTGCTCCCTCTACTTGCCGTGCTGATCCCAATCCTAGCACTTCCTTTTTGGTTTTTTTATTTCGACATCACGCCGAAATTAGCGACGCTGCTGGGACTCACCTCGATTGCCTGTCTGCTGGCGGCGCGCGATGCGCGGCCGCTGCGGACGCTCTGGAGCTTACCGCGCGGGCGCATACTGGCTCTTTTGCTGGGGGCGCAGGCGGTCATCGCCCTCGCCGCCACTGCCGCATCGCCCATGGCGGCCCTGTCCTTCAGCGGCGGCAATTGGAGGCGTTTCGGGCTGGTGACGCAACTTGCTCTGCTCACAGCGGCAGCATTGATTGCGGCGGGGTTGGCATCAAAGCGTCTCAACGTCCGCTATACACTGCGCGCCGTCGCCATTTCCGGCTCTCTCATCGCAGCCTATGCGGTGCTTCAGTACTTTGGGTGGGATCCGCTGCTGCCCTCGGCCGCTTACCACATCGGGGAAGGAGCGTGGACGATCGTGAGACCCCCGGGGACCATCGGACATGCGGATTACCTCGGCTGCTATCTGGTCTTCGTGGTGTTCCTGGGCGGCTCGCTAATGGCGCGGGAACAGAGCGCCGGATGGCGGCTCGCCGGCGCCTTCGCCGCGGTTGCCGGAAGCTTTGCCGTGTTGCTTTCCGGAACTCGTTCGGCGATTCTGGGCGTTGCCGTTGGCGCAATTCTCCTGGTGGTCCGCCGGCGTCCCGGCTTGCGGCGCGCGGCTGCCGCAATTAGTCTGCTCGCGGTGGGTCTTGGCTGGTTCTACTATTCACCTTGGGGTTTGAAGCTGCGCGGCCGCACCCGCTGGTATGTCGAAGATCCATTGGGCGGCGCGCGTCTCCTGTTGTGGCGTGACTCGCTTCGCATGGCGCGGGATCGCCCATTACGGGGTTGGGGTCCGGAGACATTCACAACGGAATTTGCACGGTTCCAATCTCTCGAACTCGCTCGCGCCTATCCGGATTTCTATCATGAGTCTCCGCATAACATCTTCATCGATGAACTGGTGAGCAAGGGCGTACCCGCAATGTTGCTGCTGGCGGGGTTTTGCGGGTGGGCATCGATTGCGGCATGGAAAGCCTTGAGACGTCGAAAGGATGCCGGACTGGGAGCGGCGTTTCTCGGCGGATTGGTAAGCCTGCAATTCAACTCCTTCGTGCTCACGACGGCGTTCTTCTGCTATTTGACCGCGCTCATGCTGATTGCATTCGAGTTTGGCGAGCCGGGCGCGGAGACCGCTCCGGGCGGGCTTCGCTGGCGGCTGTTATTGGGCGGCGTTGGGCTGGGTGTGTTCTTTGCATGGTTCGGCGTGCGGTTGTGCGCGGCCGATGTTCTGTTGGCGTGCGTCAAGACACGCCTCGAAGCCAACGACGTGATGGGCGCGGCCAGTCTTTACGAGAGTTCCCGGCGCTGGCAGCCGCCGGGCGTTAACTCCGATCTCTACTATTCGCGTAACATGTCCGCCATCGGCCGCAAGCAGCGCAATCTGATGCCCGCGGTGAAGGCCTTCCAGGAAGCCGTGCAGGCGGGGATTCGCTCGGCGCAGTTGGGCGAGGAAAAGCAAATTTCCTATTACCATCTGGCAAGCGTTTACGCGCAGGTGAACGACTCCCGCGACGCCGAGCGCAACCTCCGGTCAGCGATCGCATACGCTCCGAACTGGTTCAAGCCTCGCTGGATGCTGGCGCGCCTGCTCGAAGCCGGCGGCCGCCATGCCGAGGCGCTCAACGCGGCAAAGGAGGCAGTGGACCGTGAAGGGGGAAAGCACGCGGAAGTACGCGAAACGCTGGAGCAGATCCGGAAAAGAAGCGGCGTTCGTTAAAGTGTAACGAACCACCCCCCTGTAACGAACCACCCCCCTTGCGGCCCGCGCTATTCTGCCGTAGCATACGATCATTATGGTCTGGGCTCGCCGAACAATCTCTTTGTTTCTGTTCGCGGCTTGTGCTTCCGCGCAAACCCCGGACGTGGCTGATGGTGGTGTGTTGAATTCGGCCAGTTTTGTGAAGGGGCAAGTGGTGACGCAAGGTTCCCTGGTTTCGATCTTCGGGAGCAATCTCGCTTCCACAATTGCACAACCCGACTCGATTCCCTTGTCCACTTCGCTCGCTAACGTAACCGTGACGTTCAACAACATCCCGGCGCCGCTGAGTTACGTTTCTCCGAACCTCATCAATGCGCAACTGCCTTGGAACACTCTTCCCGACGGCGTCACGGAAGGTACGGCAACGGTGGTAGTGACAGCCAATGGCGTCTCTTCGGCTCCGAAGCCGGTTCCCATCGGGCCGTTTTCGCCGGGCATCTATGCCGTCAGCAACAAGGCGATCGCGATCAATCCCGACGGTACGCTGGCTCTGCCGCCAGGCGCGCTGCCGCCCTTCACCAGCCGTCCGGCGAAGCCCGGGGATTTCATGATCATTCTCGGCACCGGCCTGGGCGCGCTCGATTCCCCGCTCGCCAACGGGACCAATTCCCGCGACAAAGTCCGCAATGCCGTAACCCCGCCGGTGATCCTCGTCAATGGAATGACCGCGCCGTTTCTATTCGCAGGCATTTCCCCTGATTTTGTCGGAGTGTACCAGGTGAACGCCATTGTTCCCCCGGCGGCGGGGAGCGGCGACGCGCTGCCGCTGCAGTTTCAGGTGGGCGGAATCACCTCGCCGGACACCACTACGATGGCGGTGGCGGCGCAGTGATCTTAGCCGGCTCCCGCGCCGCTGAACACACGCGGGACGGTTCGGAGCAAGATGCGGAAATACAACTTCGGGGAATAGTGTCTGACCAGAAAGAGATCCAGCCGCAGGCGCTGCCGGTAGCTGAGTTGGTTGCGCCCTGATATCTGCCATAGGCCGGTGATGCCGGGGTTGACGCGCAGCACTTCGCCCGCGTGCTCCCCGTAGTACTCCTCGAGTTCCTTCGCCGTTACGGGCCGCGGACCCACCAGCGACATCTCCCCTCGCATTGCGTGCCATAGCTGCGGGAGTTCATCCACGGAATGGGCCCGGCACCAGGCGCCGAACCGGCTCGTGATCCGCGGATCCGCGGCCGCTTTGCTCGCCGGTACTTCACTCGAGGCGATTCGTTCGATCCAGACTGGGCCGCCTTCGACTGGATCTGTCCGCGGCCACATTGTCCGGAACTTCAGCATCCAGAGTTGTCTTCCATCACGGCCCGTGCGCAGGTGGGCAACGAAAGGAGACCTGCGGGAGAGGATGCGAATCACGAGAGCAAGAATGGGAAGAACAGGAAGAACAATCACCAGAAAGACGGCTGCAAGGAGGCGATCGATAACCTTCAGCCAGGTGAGACTCTTCCTCTCAGGGCCATCCAGGCCGATGGATTGAATCGGGTCTGCAACTGATATGGGCAAGCACCACTCTCCGTGCCTACCCTTATTAGACGTCAAAGGAGTGTCAAACAGAACGGAAAAGTACGAAAGACCCGTCTCACCACCTGAGCTTCAGATCGGCATGAAGTTGCTCCCGGCTGCCCATCATCTCATCCCACGTCACCAGCCTCTGACGGTAAGCCGACATGCGCCCCAGAATGGCGGTGAGGTTGCTCTCAACAGCGGTCTCCGTATTATTCAGCCGGCTTCCATTGCGGATGCTCTCGATGAATGCTTTCGCATTGTTGATTGCGCCCGAGCGGAAGGTATCGTCCTTCTCGGCGCCCATCCACGCGTTGGGGCCTGTAATCCGCACCAGTCCGCCGTAGTGCGAATCCACGGCGCCGCCGATGCCGAAGCAGCGCACGCAGAGATCGGAGTAGTGCCGCGTCAACTGGTGGGAAGTGAAACTGACGTGCACGCCGCCCGGATACCAATAGGTGATGACGAAATGATCGTAGGCGTCGCCCGCATCATAGGGAGTGCCGCTCCAATCCGTGCGACCGCCGGTCCCGGATGCCTTTTCGGGGTGGCTTTGCAGAAACCAGTTGGCGACATCTATGACGTGAATGTTCTGCTCGACGATGATGTCGCCCCCGAGCACGCGGTCCATATAGAAGTTGAACACGCGTCCCTGGCCGGGATCCATGCCGGGTTTGGATTTGTCCGGGGAAGGCCGGCCGGCGTAATAATACACTTGGCCCATGACGGGCTTCCCGATGTCGCCTCTGTGTACCCTTTTTGCAGCCTCCTGAAACACAGGCTGGGCGCGTGTCTGGAAATCCACCAGGAAGCTCAGGTTCTTCTGTTTGGCTTTGGCGCCCGCCGCGAGGATCGTCTTGCATCCCGGCACATCCACCGCCACCGGTTTGGCAAGGAAGACATGCTTGCCTGCCTCGACAGCCGCCATGGCATGCTCGGGATGAAAGTAGGGCGGGGTCTCGATGATCACCGCGTCGAGTGAGGAGCGCGCCAGTTCCCGATACGCGTCGGGGCCGTAGTAGACGCGCCCAGCGCCGTTCGTGAGTTTTGCCCGCGTCGTATCCAGGTGCTCCTGGACGACATCCGCCAGCGCCGCCACCCGGGCGCCGGCAAACTCGACGAAGAACGGAGCAATCCAGTTCCCCCGGCCTCCGCAGCCGATAAGGCCCACTTCCACCGTCGAATTGGCGGCCGACCCAAACACCGTTTGAGGTTTCAGGATGAGGAGTCCGGCAGCCGCCGACCCGATAAACTCGCGGCGCTCCGTGCTCGGTTTCGTGTTCATAGGGCAGTCTCCTTTGTCAGTTGCGATCCGGTGAGGTCCAGACCTTCCACATCTTCCACGACCAGCGCCGGCCGTTGTTCGCCCTTGGCAGGCGCCGTTGTAACGTTTCGCAGGCGAAGATCGCGGGCATGCCGGCAATAGAATCCGTACGCGGGCAGGATGCCGAACATGCTGTGCTCGGGGTATTTTTCCGCAAATTCGGGCACGCCGCCGCGCGGGTATTTGGGCGTTCCGGGACTCTCGAATTCCAGGCGAACGTTATCGAGCGTGACATGCTCCAGCGGATGCCCGGGAATCCCCGCAATGGCGCAACCGGTGGGACCGGCGCGCATCGCCTGAATGTCGCGCAGTATCACATTGCGCAATATTCCCGCCGGTGGACGCGGCGCTCCGGTTTCGTGCGGCCGTCCGCGATCCCCCAGCCGCGCAAAGATCGGCGCGCCCACGCCGTCCATCTGGATTCCGGAGACCGTCACCTGCTCGAGCGCGCCTCCGTCCACCGTCTCGATCGCGATTCCCGCCAGGCGGGTGTCGTAGATCGTGCAGTTGCTGATAGCGATGTTTTCGAAGCCGCCGTTTGATTCCGTGCCGAGTTTCAGAGCGTTGCAGTGCGAGCGAAGCACGCAGTTGGAGATGGTGACGTCCTTCGTCCGCCGCCGCGTGGTGCTCTTGAGCACGATGGCGTCATCGCCGGAGTTGATATCGCAATCAGAGATGCGCACGCGCTCGCAACTGTCGATGTCGATGCCGTCGTTGTTGCGGTTCACATTGCTGACCACGGTGATGCCGTGAATCGAGACCCCTTCGCAATGCAGGTAGTGCTGCACCCACATGGGGGAATCGCGCAGCGTGATTCCGGAAACCTGCACGTTGCGCGACCGCAGAATGCGCACGAGGAATGGCCGCGTCAGGTAGGGGCCCGGAAAACTCGCGCCCTGGCCGTCGATGGCGCCCTTGCCCTCCAAGGCAACGTTCTCCAGGTTGTCCCCGAACAGAAGGCTGCGCTGGGTGTAGTTGTCCACGTAGGAGCGCGGCGAGGAGCGCATCTCGGGGTAGTCCGCAAGTTTCGGGCTGCCCACCAGCACCGCGCCGGAAGCAAGATGCAGCGTGACGTTGCTCTTCAGAACCAGTGTGCCGGAAAGATAGCGGCCTGCCGGGAAGACCACCGTTCCGCCTCCGGCGGCGGCGCAGGCATCGATCGCCGATTGCAGCGCGACAGTATCGAGGTGGGAGCCATCCCCCTTCGCGCCATGATCGGTCACATTCCATGCGGCTGCTTTCCGCGCCAAAACGGCGGCGGGAAGGCAAAGGAAACTTCGACGAAGCAGCGTCAGATTCACCATTTTCGGAAACCCCGGCAATTCCTCTACCAGAATTCTACAACTCGGTTACCCGGCGGACGGCGCGTTTGTCTGACCACACTTCGGGCTTTACCGTCATGCCGAAGCCCGGCTCCTCCGGGACCTCAATCGATCCTTCCTTCGGCATGAGAGGATTCACCAGCATGGCGGGCCAGTCGTGTTCGTAGAACCGCTGGCAGCTTTCCTGGATCCAGCAGTTTGTCATCGCCGTCGAGAGGTGCGTCGAGGCATGGAAAAGAAGCGGTCCGCCGGCCGTATGCGGCGCGAAGGGCAATTCGTAAGCATCCGCCATCGCGGTGATCTTGCGCGCCTCCGTCAGCCCGCCGCACCAGCAGACATCAAACATCACGTATCGCGGAGTGCGCGATTCGAGGAAGCTCTGGAACTGCATCTTGCCGGCCATCCGTTCGCCGGCCGTCAATCCGAGAGATGTGGATTCCGCCAGCCGCCGGTATTGCGCGAAATTTCCGGGCAGCAGCATGTCCTCGAGCCACATCGGATGATACGGCTCCAAAGCCTTGGCAATGCGAATGGCCGAGGTCAGGTTCCAAAGTGAGTGAAACTCGATGAGAATCTCGATCTTGTCGCCGAAGGTATCGCGCAGCTTTCGCACCGGAGTCAGCGCTTCCTCGATCTCCTCGGGAGTGATGAACTGGCCCCCATGGCGCCGCGCCGCCCCATCGAATGGCCACACCTTGATCGCCCGGATGCCGCGCTGCTCCATCAACTCCCGCATGATCTTCTCGGGCTCGCGCAGAAAGTCGTACTTGTAGGGGAAGCACGTGTTGTACAGCCGCACGCGGGGGTTCGATTTACCGCCGATCAATCGATAGACCGGTGTTTGAAGTGTCTTCCCGAGCAGGTCCCACAGCGCCAGGTCAATCGCGCTCAACACCCGCATCTCCGCGCCCCCGGTGATCTGAAAATCGAAGGTGACGTAGAGGTCTTTCCAGATCCGTTCGATGTCTCCGGGATGCTTCCCCAACAATCCGCGCGCTACCGCCGAATGCAACAGGGTGGCCTCGGTTTCATTGCGCGGATAGGTCTCCCCCATGCCGAACACGCCCTCATTCGTATGGAGCCGCACCCATGTCCAGTGCGGCCACCACGGGACCTCGTCCCGCGACTTCCAGTACACCGTCTCGACGCGCGTAATTTTCAAGCCGGGAGAAACACCCGCCCCCCACAAACGCGCCGCGGGCAACG
>JADLBG010000209.1 GCA_020847895.1 Bryobacterales bacterium | reverse complement strand
ATCATGCGCGCACTCGAAAAGCGCGCCGAAGTCGTCGAGGCCATCTTGGCCGAGATCAAAGCCTAACCGGAGAAAGGACGCTCGCAATGAACATCGAGCAGTTGAAGGAGTTCGTGTGCCTGGAGACACGCAAACGCGAACTCGACTCGGAACTGAAAGCAATCGCAGCGCGGATTGACGACCTGGAACAGGCCCTCGTGCCCCAGTTCCTTGCCGACGGCGTGGCGTCGATGAAGGTCGATGGTCGGACGGTGTACATCGCGCAGGACATTCACGCCAGTCCGCTGAACGACCGGGCCGAGGTCATCTCAGCACTGAAGACCTCGGAGCTGGGCCAGTACGTTTCCGAAAACTACAACACCCAGTCGCTCAAAGCGTTCGTGCGCGAAGTGGCCGAGGAAGCGCGCCTGCGCTGCCAGCAGCAGAACCGGCTCTTCACGGAAGAAGAAGTCCGCACTGCACTGCCGTCGCCGCTTTGCGACGCAGTCAAGGTTTCGTTCGTTCATTCCCTGCGCAGCAGGAAAGCCTGACAAGGAGAAAACACAGCATGTCCACTGAACTGATTCAGATCCAGACGCCCCGCGCCCTCTCGGCGCTCGAAAGCAGCCTGGACGCCATCAACGAGGCCATCGCCACCAACATCAGTGGCGGCGGTATCACGGACTTCGATCTGCCCCGTGTGAAGATTTCGGGCGGCGCCAGCCCGCGCTGGATTGTTCCTACTCTCGAAGGCGAAGAGACGTTGGCGCGCATCGACGGCGTCATCGTGTACGCCCGCGATACCCGGGTTTACTACAAGATCGCCTTCGGCAAGGGCAGCGGCAAGCAGCCGCCGGATTGCTCGTCGTCTGACGGCATCACCGGCAAGGGCAAGCCAGGCGGTGATTGTTCGCGGTGTCCGCTTGCCGAGTATGGCAGCGCGGAAGAAGGCGCCGGCCAGGCCTGCAAGCAGGTGAAGCAGATCTTCGTGCTGCGTGGCGATCTGCTGTTGCCCGAGGTCGTGTCGCTGCCGCCCACCAGCCTCAAGGGCGCGCGGCAGTTCTTCCTCAAGCTGACCACGCAGGGCATCCCGTACTACCAGGCCGTCATCGGGATGGAACTCGAAAAGGCGCAGAACGCCGCCGGGATCCAGTACGGCAAAGCGCTGCTCAGGTTCGTGCGCCGCCTCACGGCGGAGGAAGCGGCGCGCGCGCAGCAGTATCACCAGCTCTGCCGGACGCTCGCCGAGCGCGTGCCCACAGGTCTCGATCCCGAGGTCCGCGATCTGGGCGGCGATCAGGGGCCGCTCTAAGCGGAGGACGCCATGTACCTCGCCACAATCCTGGTCATCGCGCTTTCGCTCTGGTTCGTGCACTGGCTGACGGACTCCGAGCGCCGCCCCCTCACCCTCTCCGCGGCCCGCCTGCTACGGCGTGCGGGCCGCTGGCTCTGGGCCACCGGCGAAGCGGTGGAGGTTGGCTACTTCCACAAACGCCAGGTGCGGGACAGCATCCAACTCGAACTCGAAGCGGGGAAACGGCCATGAACGATGCCCAACTGACGGACGAACTCGCCAGCCGGGTGATGGGTTGGAAGGTGGCCTCCGGCCGCTTCGTCAAACCAAGCCGCAGTTGGATTCCGAAGTGGCGGTTCGCCCCGCTGGAACGGTTGGAGGACGCCTTCCTGCTCCTGGACACGGCGCGCGCGGCATACACTCTGTCGCGCAGCGCCGCCGGCGCCTTCACGGTTTCGGTCCGGCTCAGCCAGGGGCGCGGCGAGGCCTCCGGCGAGCCAAAGCCACGGATAATCACGATCGCACTCGCGAAGGCGGCCGGGATCGAGGTGGACCGATGAGCCGCCACAACGATCCCCGCGAGTCCACATTGGTCCGACAGATTGTCGCGGCACTTCGGGCCACACCCGGCGTCGTTGTGCGTAAGCGCCACGGCAGCAGTTGGTCGGTGGCCGGCGACCCAGATCTCTACGGCTCCTACCGAGGGCGGCACTTCGAGATCGAAGTGAAGCGCCGTGACGGCGAGGTCACAGACCTGCAGCGGGCGCGCCTTCGCGACTGGGAGCGCGCTGGCGCACGGACTGGCGTCGCACGCAGCGTATCCGAGGCTCTCGCGGTGGTCGGCATTCCGGAGGCAACACACTGATGGCAGCACCCGCATACAGCCTAGACGCCTGGCGGCGTTTCCGAGAGCAAAAGGAGCGGCCGGAAGCGACCGCCAGCACAGCTCCGGTGACGGCCTTGGCCGACGTCCCCGCCGACGCGGAAATGGATGACGGCATCGTCATCGGCTTCTGGAACGGCGAGCGGTTCGTGTCGTGGGAGAAGTGGCGCGCGACAGCGCCGATCACGGTGGATCCGGCGCCGTCGTCCCCGGCATTGCCTGATGCCTCCATCTACCGCAGCGACTGCGGCGGAACACCGGTGTGGCTGCGGAAGGACGGGGACCGCTGGCTGATGTTCGCCGGAACGCAGAAGAGCCGCCGAAGGGATTTCGCCTCGCCGTTTCTGGAACACGCGATCCGTACCGCAGAAGCCTGGTACGGTCCAGCGGCCGACGGCTGGCACCCGGTCGAGCGAGTGGTTGCACAGAAGGAGGAGGTACATGCCGATACGGCCCAGTGAACGCCACCGATATCCAAAGGACTGGAAGTCAATCCGCCAGCGCATCCTCGAGCGTGCCGGCCATCGGTGTGAGTTCTGCGGCGTCGAGAACGGAGCCATCGGCCGCCGAAAGCGCGACGGCAGCTTCGAACGCTTCCAGGGCATCGACGTCGAGGCTGCGGCACTCGACGGCATCCGACTCACGCGCATCGTCCTGACGATCGCCCATCTCGACCACACGCCAGAGAACAACGCCGACGACAACCTGCGGGCCCTGTGCCAGCGCTGCCACCTTTTGCACGACCAGCCACACCACCTGCACAACGCTCGCCTTACACGCCTCGGCAAGTTGGATTCGGCGAGGCCGCTTCTTGCGGACATGCAACTCGGAGGTGCCCGGTGAATTCGGACCCGCGGACCTTCCTCCTCGATCTCTTCGGCGGCAAGCCCGAACAGGCCTACGTGTTGATCTGGACGCTCGCAGGTAAACGGTCGCACTGGTTCCAGAGCGTAGACGACGCAGCCGCCTTCGTCGCCGGTGTTCGAACGCGCGACGTTTATGTTGGCGTCGGTCTTTCGCCCGAGAATTTCGGTCCTTCGCACCGCTGCCCGTCGGACAAGATCACGGGACTGGCCGGCTTCTGGGCAGATCTCGATCTGAAGTCCGATGCGCACGCCAAAACGAAGCTGCCCACCACGATCGCGGACGCGCTCAGCGTGATCCCCACGGAAATGGCGCCCACCTTGGTGGTCGCTACCGGCAATGGCGCCCACGCCTGGTGGCTCTTCAGAGAGCCGCTGATGTTCGACTCCGACCAGGAGCGGCGGCAGGCGGCAGCCCTCATCACAAGGTGGCAGACGTTGCTGCGGCTGAACGCGGCCAGCAAGGGATGGGCCTTCGACCGGCTCTCCGACTTGGCGCGCGTGCTGCGGATTCCCGGAACCGTCAATGCCAAAGATCCACAGAATCCAAAAGACGTCGTTGTCCACTCCAACTCCGGCCGGCGCTACAACCCGAGCGACTTCGCAGAGTTCCTCGATGATACCGGCATCGCTGATCCGGAAATCGAGAAAGGAGCGGCGCGCGAATGGGGAGAGCAGTTCCGCGATAAGCCGCTAACGGTGGACCCGAAGGCTCGCATCCGGCAGGAGATTCTCGACGGCTGGATGGCGCAGGACATGCGCTTCAAGAATACTTGGCTCCGGCAACGCCATGACCTCCGCGATCAGAGCCAGAGCGGTTACGACCTGGCCCTCGCGCATTTTGGAATCGAGGCCGGCCTCAGCGAACAGCAGATCGTCGATCTCATCGTTCACCATCGCGCCATCCATTCACAGAAGCTCCGGACGCGCGCCGATTACTTCGAGCGAACCATCGCGGCGGCCGCCAATCGATCAGATACTGCCGGGACTCCTCCGCCGGCAATGCCGAACCCTGCGGCGGATAGCCAGCGGGAAGCACCGCCCCAGGATCCGGCAACTGCTAAAGCGCAACTGTGTGAGCGAATCTCCCGCGCGCTCCAGGTGGTACGTGTTCTCCGGCTGATCAAGATTACCGGCGAAGAACCCACCTATGTGATGGAGCTCGACGACGCCACCATCAAGTTCTCGAATATCTCGAAGCTCATTGACCAGAAAAGCGTGCGCGTTTCCATCGCGGCCGCGACCAACCGCCTCATCCCCCGGATCAAGGCGAAGGCCTGGGAGCAGTTGGCGCAGACGATGCTCGACGCCCTCACCGAACGCGAGGGCGGGGACGAGACCGATGCCATTGGCGCGACGAAGATGTACCTGGCTCGTTATCTGTCCGAAACCGCCTTCATCCCTTCCATCGAGAGCCAGCCCATCCAATCCGCGCACAAGCCCACCGTCATCAATGGCCAGATCGCCGTCTCCGCCAGCGACCTCCAGATGCACCTCAACAAGGTGCTCTTCCAAAACCTCTCGGTGAAAGCCATCGCGCAAATGTTGACCGTGATCGGAGCGAAGAGCCTGCGGATTCGCGGCGCCCGCCTTCGTGATCAGAGCCGATGGTTGCTGCCCACAGAGATGTTCGATCCGGCCGACTTCGTCGCGCAACCCGGTCCTACCCGGCCCACAGAGGAGGAGTAAACGCATGCCCGCAATGGAAACCAACGCCACCGGAACCCTTCAGGACATCGGCCAACTCGACCATTCGGTCACGTCGGAGTACCGCATCTTCGGCCCGCCCGGTACGGGCAAGACAACCAACCTCACGCGCCAGATCCGACGCGCCGTCGAACGCTTCGGCCAGGATTCGGTGCTTGTGACCAGCTTCTCCCGCACCGCCGCAGCCGAACTCGCCGGGCGCGATCTCCCGCTCAGTCCTGACCGAATCGGAACGCTGCACTCGCATTGCTTCCACGCGCTGGGCTGTCCGCAGATTGCCGAGTGCAACGTCGACGACTGGAACAAGGATAATCCCCACCTCCAGATCACGCCCAAGAAGAAGCAGGGGCGGTTGGACGGAGAGGAAGCCGCTGACGCTGACGGCACCGAACGGGAGAAGTCCGGCGACGATTACCTGGAACAGTTGAACCGCTGGCGCGGCATGATGATCCCTCCGGGCGGATGGCCTGCCGTCGTCCGGGAGTTTGCAGCGAAATGGCGGCAGTACAAGGACGCGCACGGCCTTCTCGATTTCTGTGACTTGATCGACGTTGCCCTCCGCGACGTCCCGCTCGCACCCAAGGCGCCTTCCGTCATCTTCGCCGATGAGGCGCAGGATCTGAACCGGATGCAGCTACGGCTGATCCGAAAGTGGGGCGAGCGCGCCAACTACTTCATCGTCGCGGCCGATGACGACCAGACCATCTACTCCTTCACCGGAGCGACGCCGGACGCCGTCCTCGACCCGGACATTCCGGAGAACCACAAGATCATCTTGAAGCAGAGCTACCGTGTGCCGCGTGCCATCCACGCCCGCGCCGTCCGGTGGATTGAGCAGGTGACACGGCGGCAGGAGAAGGCGTACCTGCCACGGCCCTTCGATGGCGGGTTGAACCGGCTGTCGGGCGGAACCTACAAATCACCCGAGTATTACATCCTCAAGACCGCACTCTGGCACCTCGAGCAGGGCAAGTCGGTCATGTTCTTGGCAACCTGCAGCTACATGCTGCAGCCGATCGTGCAGGTACTCCGGAAGAACGCCGTCCCATTCCACAACCCCTATCGGCGTTCGAACGGCTTCTGGAATCCGCTCCGTATGGGACGCGGCTCGAGCGCCAATCGCGTTCTCTCCTTGCTGGTGGCCCATCCGCATTTCGGGGATAGCAGCCGCGCGTGGACATGCGGAGATCTCGCGCTCTGGGCTGAGTGGTTGCACTCCGAGGGAGTTATCAAGCGCGGCGCGAAGAAGAAGCTGCCGAACATGACGCCGGCGGATACCGCGACCATCGAAACGCTCGACGACACGTTCGAACCCGCCGCTCTGGAAGCGCTGCTCAAGACGTTCGATGGTGACTACCGCGAACTGCTCGATTGGTGGCGCCGGCGACTGAACGCCACCGTCTTCAAGCGCGCTCAGTTCCCGGCGGACATCGCGGCGATCCGCGGCCCCCAGGCGCTGCTCGATGTTCCGCGCGTGGTGGTCGGGACCATCCACTCGGTGAAAGGCGGCGAAGCCGATGTCGTGTATCTCTTCCCGGATTTGAGCGGCGAAGGCGATGCCGCCTACCAGCAGGCCGGCGCGCCGCGCGATTCGGTGATCCGGCAATTCTACGTCGGCATGACACGGGCGCGGGAGACCCTCTACATCTGCCAGCAGGAATCGGGAATGGCGGTGCGCCTATGAATCTCCGGTCGATGATCAAGAAAGGCAGGGTAGTCGCGCCGCCGTACTACCCAGCCGATGCAGCACGTGCCACGTACGGATTGGTGACGGATCACCGAACCATCCTCGTGAAGTGCCAGTCCGTCTCCAACGACGTGCTGAACGACAAGATCCTGCCCCGCAGGGCGTTGACGGAGTTGCAGAGCCTTGCTCATCCGGTCCCGCCCTACACCGTGATGTGGATGGAGTTTCGGGGGCCTGACGGCGCTTTGAATGGCGCCCTCATCATGCGAGCCACTCCGGAGTGGTTCCAGGAGAACATGCTCGCCGGGGACGGCGCCAAGGTAAACATCCGCGAGATCCAGTTTGCTGTCTCGTGCTTCTTCTTCACTGAAAAGGACGGCTATGTCCTCGGGCCGTTCAACGAAATCTGCTACTGCATCGGGAAAGAAACCGGCGACGTACATGGACAGGTCCTCATGAGGAAGCCGAAAGGCGACCCGTCTAAAGGCAATACTGTTCACTTAACGATTCTGATCCGCTTGGCGACGTCAAGGCGACGAGTGCGTTGGGGTGCTCGCGGCCGCAACGGATAGTTACTCATCTTCCGCTTCACTCCGCGCGGGTTGATGCGATT
>JADLBG010000208.1 GCA_020847895.1 Bryobacterales bacterium | reverse complement strand
GTACGGTTGCGGGCATGGATACGGTTGGAGGCGGTGGATCCGGATGACCACGCGCAGATGTGGCTCAGCGTGGACCGGGCGAGAGACAAGAAGGGTTTTTTTGACAATATGAGCGACCGGCCGGTGAAGGCCGGGGATTGGACGATGTGCGAGATCCGCACGAAAGTGGATGCGGACGCAACGTTCATCAAGTTCGGGGTAATGTCCATTGGCCGCGGCCGGGTGTTTGTAGACGACGTCTCCTTCGAGGCGTTCTAGAAGCGGCGCGGAAACGGCGAAATTCAACAGGAAGAAGAAGGAGGAACGAGAAGTGTACTCATGGAGACCATTGACGGTGGCTGTTCTGTTTGTGGCGTTTGGCCTTGCCGGGTTGTGCGAGACAAAGAAGAATTACAAGGACCGGGCGGAGTTCGATCTCTACTCGGCAGTTGTGAAGGATTTCGAAACCAAGGACTATAAGAAGGCTCTTTCGGATCTGGATGTGTGGAACGAGAAGTATCCGCAGTCGGATTTCAAAGACGACCGGCAGGTCTTGTATGTCCATGCCTATGCGGGCTTGAACGAGCAGGGGAAGGCGCTCGATGCGGGATCGGGGCTGCTCGCCAAGGATCCGGCGAGTCTATTCCGGAGTGAGGCGGACCGCATCCGGCTGCTCTATGCCTTGGTGACGGGGGTGGAACACGTTGCTTCGCCCAGCGCCGAGCAAGCGGCTACGGCGAACGAAGCGGCACGGCAGTTGGAGGCCATGAGCAAGCCCCCGGCAGGGATGAGCGACGCGGACTGGCAGAAGGCGGAGAAAGGCCTGAAGGCGGCGGCCCGCAGCGCGCAGCTCTATCTGGTGTTGAATCCAGTCGCAAAGGCCTTGCAGGCGAAGGATTGCAAGGCCGCCGAAACGGAAGCGCTCAAGGCGCAGGGGCAGTTTCCGGAAAGCGTGCAGGCGGCATGGTATTTGGGCTCGGCGCAGCTTTGCCTGTCGCGGACGGACCCGTCGAAAGCCTCTCCGGCTCTTTACGAGTTTGCCCGGGCTGCCGCGCTCGATCCGGTGAAAGGGATGGTGGATCCGAAATGGCAGCAGACGACAGTGGTTCCGTACCTCGAGAAAGCATACACGCAATATCATGGCGTTGACCCGGAGGGGCTGAACCAATTGAAGCAACTGGCCGTGAATTCGCCTCTCCCTGGGGAGGGTTTCGCGGTGAAGTCGGCGGCTCAGGTGGCCGAGGCCAAGCAGGCGGATCTCGAAAGCAAGCATCCGGAATACGCGCTGTGGCTGAAAATCAAGTCGGCGCTGACAGCGAGCGACGGCGAGCAGTACTTTGCCTCGGGGATGAAGGGGGCCGCGATTCCACGGCTCGAGGGAGTGCTTGCCGGGGCGAAGCCGCCGTGTAATCCGAAGGAACTGTTGGTTGCGGTTCCGAAGCCCGGGTCGGCGGCGGGTAACGCCGAAATTGTCCTGGAACTCGACAAGCCGCTTCATGGAAAGCCCGAACTCAATACGCCGTTGAGTTGGGAGGGCGTGGCCAGCAGTTTTGACAAGGAGCCTTTCCGTCTGACCATGCAAACGGAGGCGGGCAAGATCAGCGGGTTGAAGACTTCGGCCTGCAGTGTGGCTCCGCGAACCAGAAGAATCTCGCGGCGGTAAGACCTGGAAATTGTTTCCGGGGATCGCTTTCGAAATTACAGCTTTCCGCGGGCAAGGCGGTTCTAACTGACTGCCAACACGTTGTTGGTATGCCGCTTGCATCACTTCCCGTGAAATGAATTTCACACGGAGATGTCTAGATGGTAATGAAACACTGGATGCAAGCGATTACTCTGTTTGGAGCCTTCTCCGTAGCAATGGCGCAGGTTCCCAACCCGACGGAAACCAATCAGCCGGTGAACGCGAAGGGGCCGATGCCCTCTTACCAGGTGACCGTGGTGTCGCGCTCCATCAAAGCGGTTAATTTCCATCACAGGCAGGGCTCCACGGTTGTGGGTCTGCAAGGAACGGCGCTCGAACCGGCAGCCAAGGGCGAAGCAAAGGTGGAGAGCAATACCGGAGCGACGCGGCTGAAAATCCACGTGGAGAAGATGCTGTTGCCGTGGAGCGTCGGCGAAGGTTTCCTAACTTATGTGGTGTGGGCCATCACTCCGGAGGGCCGCGCGGAAAACCTGGGAGAACTCATGCTGGACGGGGACCATGCGAACCTGACGACGGCGACGGATCTGCAAACGTTCGGACTGGTGGTAACGGCCGAACCCTACTATGCGGTAACACAGCCGAGCGACGTGGTGGTGATGGAGGGCATCATCAAACCGGACACGACCGGGACGATCACGCCCATCGACGCAAAGTACGAGCTATTGCCGCGCGGTATGTACCTGGCAAAACTGCCGGCCGGGGACCGTGTTCGTTTGAACGAAGCCAAAGATATCCCCATAGACTTGCTCGAGGCGCGCCAGGCGATGGCCATTGCACGCTCATCGCAGGCGGCAAAGTACGCCCCGGACACGCTGCACAAAGCAGAGGTGGATCTGGGGAATGCGGAAGCATTTCTGTGGTCTCGCGGAAGCACGAAGAAGATCCAGACGCTTGCCCGTAACGTAACGCAATTGGCCGAGGATGCGCGGCTCATTTCCGATAAACGGATGGAAGATGAGAAGCTGGAAGCCCAACGCCGCGCGGCGCAAGATCAACTGGCGGCGGCGAAATCGGAAGCCGAGAAGGAGGCTCGTGAGCGGGCGCTGGCCGAGGCGAACAAGCGTTTGGCCGAAGAGCAGGCGCGCAATGCGAAGTTGAAGGCGGAACGGGAGGCGGACGAACGGCGCGAGGCGGAACTGGCCAAGGTGGAAGCGGAAGCCGAACAGGCGCGGTTGCGAACCACGGCGCAGGAGGCGGAAGTCGAAGCCCGGAACGCGAATGAGGCGCGGTTGAAGGCCGAGCAGGAAAGACGCAAAGCACGCGAGGGGTTGCGCCGCGAGTTGAACACCGTACTCGAGACACGCGAAACCGCGCGCGGGCTGATCATGAGCATGCCGGACGTTCTGTTTGATTTCGGTAAATACACGCTGCGGCAAGGGGCGCGCGAAAAACTGGCGAAGATTTCAGGCATCCTGCTGAGCCACCAGGATCTGAAGATTGAGGTGGATGGCTACACCGACAACATTGGAAGCGAGAGTTTCAATCAGACGCTATCCGATGAGCGCGCCGAACGCGTTCGCACGTACCTGATTGACCAGGGCGTGGCGTCTGAACATATAACCGCGCGGGGATTCGGGAAATCAGACCCGGTTGCGGACAACTCGACCGCGGTTGGACGCCAGAAGAACCGGCGTGTTGAACTGGTAGTGAACGGTGAGTCGATCAACCCCGCCGGAGCAACGCCGGATAGTGGAGGAGAAGGGCAATAGACGCCAGTCAGGAGGTGTACATTGGGTTACAAGGTTACGGTGCTGGCAGCCGCTTTCGCGGCCATCTCTTTCGGACAAAGCATTGAAGAAGGCATCGAACAGTTGCACGCGGCGAAGAATGCGGAAGCGGCTGCTACACTCCGTTCGGCTGTCGAGCAGGACCCAACCAGCGGACGCGCCCGCTATTACCTGGTGCAGGCTCTGATAGACGACAAAAAGATGGATGAAGCCGCGAAGACGCTGGCGGACGTTCCGAACGAGTGCAAGGACAATGACTACCTGGAACTTGCCAGAGCGTGGGTGGCTATTCACTCCAAGCAGTACGAGGACGCGCAGAAGTCGATCGAGAAGGCACTCGACATGAACGCCGACAATCCAGAGTTGCCTTACGTGCGCGGAGTGCTCGAGTTGACGCGGAAGAATTATTCCGCTGCCGCCGCGGATCTCGAGCGGGCGGCGGAGATCACCCCCTCGAACGCGAACGCGCATTACTACGCCGGACTGGCGTACAACGGACTGAAGAAGCCCGACAAGATGGTGAATCAATTCCAGGCTTTTCTCAAACTGGCGCCTGATTCGCCGAATGCGGCGAAAGTGCGCTCTTTGCTGAGAGCCGTCAGGTAGCCGCGGACGCTCTTGTGCGCAAGGTCAAGTGGGTAGCGGGTTCACTGCTTGTTCTGATTGTGGCGTTCGCGGTGTGCATCCGGTTGCTCGAATCCGCGCGAGTGCAGCGTCTGGTGGCCGATGAACTGATTTCGGCGCTTCAACAACAAGGCATGCAATTGGAGTTGAAGTCGCTCGACTACAGCATTCTCCGATTGTGCGCTGTCGCCACCGGGGTCACGATTCGATCGAGCGCCGCGCCGGCGCTGCCGCCCATTGCTTCGGCGGAGCGCGTGCAGTTGCGGATGGATGCCGCGCGCCTGTTGCGCGGCTCTTACTGGATAGAGTCGGCCGTAGTGAACGGGCCGAAGGTTCGCCTGGTCATGAAGGCGGGCGGGAGAGACAACATCCCAAGGCTACCGCCCCGGAACCCACAAGCAAAGCCCCCCGATATTCTCATTCAGTCTCTTACGGTGAAGGGCGGCTCGCTGCAAGTGGAGGATGAGGCGCACCAGGTTGCAATCAGCATTCCCGGGTGGGATGCGGAGGTGCACGGCGACGCGGCGACTCTGGCTCACGAGATCCAACTCTCCGCGCGGCGGGCGGGCGAATTGAGTTATCAAGGCCGGGGCGAGGCACTGGCGGGTTTCACGGTGCGCATACTGGCGCGTAAGGACGGCGTTGTCATCCGCGGTTTCAATCTTCAGTCAGGCGACGCGGAGTTGAAGGTGGCGGGAACCGTGCAGCCGCTTTCCGCCCCGCTGCTGAATTTAAGCATCGAGGCTAAGGCAGCCATCGGCCCGCTTGCGCGCTTTGCCGGGCTCGAACAAAAACTTGCGGGCAGCGCGCAAACGCGTCTCGCGGTCACTGGACCGGCGGCGAAGCCTGTCGTGCAAGGTTCGTTGAGCGCCTGGCAGTTCGTATACGATCCGTACCTGCGAGGCGTGAACCTCGCCGCCGGAGTGGGTTATGATGGCGCGGCCGGGCGCCTTCGAATCGGCTCTTTCGAGATGCGATCACCCGCGCTGGCGCTGAGCGGCAATGCCGATCTTGCCTTGAACAAAGGCTTCAGCCGGGCGTCGATTCATCTTTCGCGCGCCGACCTGGGTGAACTCAGCGCCAGATTTTCCAAGGTGAGGATCGCCGGGAGCGCGCAGGGTGACCTGCATGCTTCCTGGGAAGGGCTGGCCGCGGAAAGAGCTTCCGGCGAGGGCTCGTTTTCCCTTCAGCGTGGAGCGGCCGCGCAGGACACAGTGCCGGTCTCGGGGGCCGTGCACGTGAAGGCCCGGCAAGGCGGGATGGAACTGGCGATCGCTCCGCTTGATATGTTCGGGGCTCAACTCAACGGTTCGGTGGCGGTTGATGCGAGGCGGCGCCTGAGCGGACATGTCACGGCAGCCGTGCCGGATCTTTCAAAAACAGAATCGGACTGGAATGTTTTTTGGGGCAAGGACCTGGATGTCGCCGCCGCGGGGCCGGCGGAAGTGACGGCGGATCTTGCCGGGACGCTGGAGGCTCCCAAGGTTGGGGTGGCTCTCACTGCGCCGAAGACGGCCATCGGCAGGCTGCAGGATGTCGCCCTCCGCTTGAGCGCGACTTACTCCCCGCAATCGGTGCGCGTGAGTGAAGTGGAGACGAGCTGGCATGGCCAGTCCATTCGGGGGGAAGGTTCCGTTGGTTTTTCCGGGGAATCCCCATCGCTTGATTTCCGCCTGCGCCTGCACAACGGCACGCTCGAGGGTATTCTCGCCGGCGCGAACCGTTCCGATATTCCGCTGCGGGGAGCGATCGAGGGCGAGGCGGCGATCAGCGGCACCGTTTCGAAGCCACAGGGCACGGCGACGCTCTCGGCGACGAACCTCTCAGCGTACGGGGAGCCATTCGGCAAGGCGTCTCTGCGGGCGCGCGCCGACAGCGTAACCGCGCGTCTCGAGCAGTTGCGGCTCGATAAGGCTCCGGGGCAAACCCTGGAGGCGAGCGGCGTCTATGATCTGTCCACGCGCCGCATGTCGTTTACGGCCACGGGCAGAAATCTGGTTCTCGAGCGCCTCACGCCCACGGGTGGAAAGCCCTTGCAGGCAACCATGGATCTGACGGCCACCGGCAGCGGGACAATTGACAATCCGGAAGCAACGTCACAACTCAGAATCCGGAAGGCGCGCTACGGTGACGACTCGATCGGCTCGGTGGATGTTCAACTCACGGCGGCGAATCACCAAGTCAGCACCGCGCTGGATTCACCTGATTTCCGTCTTCATGCGGAAGCAACCGTGGGGACAGGCAGTCCTTATCCGGCAAGATTCGAGGTTCAGGCACGCGGCACGGAGATCGGAAAACTGCCCCTGCATGTTCAGGAGCCGTTGAAGGGAACGCTCCAGGGCGTCGTCCGCGGCTCCGGCGATCTCGCGGATTGGCAGGATGGCACGGCCAGCGCGGAATTCGACACGGTGTCTCTCGAAGTCCGCGGCCAGAAAGTTCGCAACGATGGCCCGGTACGGTTCTCTTACGGCAACGGCACCCTACAGACGACGCATGCCGTGCTCGTCTCCTCGCAATCGCGGCTCGAGCTTGCGGGTGCGTTTCCCTCGCAACTGCAAGTGAAAGGGTCGGTCGATCTTGCCGGCGTGAGTGCTTTGTTTCCCGAGCAAAAGGCGAAGGCGAGCGGGCAATTGACAATCGACGGCGATCTGCTCGGCACGTGGAAGAAACTCGACGCGGCGCTGCGATTCCGGGTCACGGACGCCAATATCGATGTCGCCGGGATGCCGCCGGTCGCTCACCTGTCTCTGCAAGGTCAGATCCGCAACGGTACGGTGACGGAAGAACTTTCCGCCCAATGGGCCTCGGGGCAGATCACGTCTTCCGGTGAAGTGCCGCTTGGTCTGTTCCCTCTGCCCGAGGAAATTGTGCGTAAGGAGGGGCCGGCCAACCTGTCACTCCAAATCAAGGGTGTCAATCTCGCTTCGCTGCCGGGAATGCCTTCCACGCTGGGCGGCGCTGTTTCGCTGCGCCTCGATGCGGAAGCGTCGAAGGCCGATCTCGATTCGCTCACGGCGCACTTGCGGATTGACGAATTGCAACTCCGCGGCGGGGGTGTGCGCGTGCAACAGAGCGGGGTCTCCTCGATCCGCATCGAGCATCGCACCGCGAGGATCGAGCAGTTCAACCTTACCGGATCCGGCACGGATATCCGCTTGAGCGGCACAGTGGGACTTTCGGGAGAGCAGCCGCTGGATCTGAAGGCCGAGGGCAGCTTCAACGCCGCGATTGCCGGGGTTTTGACCGACGGAGTCAAACTGCAAGGCCCCAGCCGTCTGCAACTGGCTGTTTCGGGCACAATCGCAAGACCCGGCATGAACGGCTTCGTCGAGACGGACAACGCCACCGTGGTGATACCTTCTCCCAAACTGGCCGTGGACAATCTGAAGGCGCGGGTCGATGTCCAGGGCACGCTCATCCGCCTGACCAGACTTTCAGGGGTATTGAACGGCGGCGCGCTCACCGCCGGCGGGCGCGTGCGGTATCAGCGGGGTTTTCTGAACGACATCAACCTGGGCATGAAGGCCGACAACGTATATCTTGACTTTCCACAAGGTCTGAAAACCATTTCCAAAGTGGATGTGAACCTGCACGGCACAAGTGACCGGATGGAAGTGAGCGGCCGGGTGACGATCGAGGAAGGGTCCTACAAAGAGCCGCTGACCTTGCAGGGGGGGCTGCTGCAATACATCCGGTCAGGGCAGGATGTGCGCGCGGGGAGCGCGGACGAAGAATCACTGCTATCCAAGCTCGAATTCCGCATCAACGTGAACACTGCGCAGCCCCTGCTCATCGACAACAACATCGCCAAGGTAAACGTCTCGGCGCGGTTGAAACTGGTTGGCGATTATACGCGGCCGGGAATGACCGGCCGCATCACCATTGACGAGGGCGGCCAGTTGATGCTCAATGAGCGCAAGTATTCGGTGGAGCGCGGAGTGATCACCTTCACGAACGAACAGCGCATTGAACCATCGCTCGATATTCTGGCGCGGACGCAATTGAAGGATTACGACGTTTCCGTGCAAATCAGCGGAGGGGGCAGCG
>JADLBG010000207.1 GCA_020847895.1 Bryobacterales bacterium | reverse complement strand
TCGAATTTTTCCGGGTGCAGCGTCGCGTCGCCGGTCACCAGCACGGGGCGGCGGAAGGTTTCCTCCAACTCCTCGAGGTAATCGTTATCCTTCGACTTGAGGGCGATGGCTACCGCCGGGTGGACGCGCAGCATCACTTCCTTGGTCTCCACGTGCGGAGCCAGTTTGACGGCCTCGACGAGGATTTCACTCATGACGGTCTGCACGCTCTTCGTGTAGCCCGAGCCCTCGCAGGCGGCGCAAGGCGCGCACAGCGTCCGCTCCAGGCTTTGCTTCACGCGCTTGCGCGTGATGGCCACCAGGCCGAAGTCGTTGAACTGGAGAATCTTGTTCGGAGCTCGGTCGGTGCGCATGGCTTCCTCGAGCGCCTGCATCACCTTCTGGCGGTTCTTGCGCTCGTCCATGTCGATGAAGTCGACCACGATAATACCCCCAAGGTCCCGAAGCCGGACCTGGCGCACGATCTCCTTCACCGCATCGGTGTTTGTCTTGACGATGGTGTCCTCCAGGCGGTGCGATTTGCCGACGTACTTGCCCGTGTTCACATCGATGGCCACCAGAGCCTCGGTCTGGTTGATCACGATGTACCCGCCGGACTTCAGCCACACCTTCGGCCGTAGGGCCTTCTCCAATTCGCTGGTGATGTTGAAGGCGTCAAAAATGGGCACCGAGCGCGTGTAGAGCTTCACTCTATTCACCATGCCCGGCTGCATCCGCTGCACGAAGCGGACCACGGTCTCGTAGAGATCTTCGTTATCCACCCAGATGTTCTTGAACTGATCGGTGAGCTGATCCCGCAACAACCGCTGTACGATCTCGACATCGTGATAGAGCAGCGCCGGAGCCTTCAGCTTTTCGGCCTTCTGCTTGATCTCGATCCATAACTGGTAGAGATACTGAAGGTCCGAAGCAATCTGCTCCTCGGTCTTCCCTTCCCCTGCCGTGCGGATGATGAAGCCGCCGGGAATGCCTTGACGGTGGGTCTGGAGAATGCGGCGAAGACGCTGGCGCTCGTCATCGGAAGCGATCTTGCGCGAGACGCCGAGGTGTTCCACCGTCGGCATATAGACACAGTAGCGGCCGGGAAGAGCGATGTGCGAGGTGATGCGCGCGCCTTTTTGCCCCATGGGCTCCTTGGCGATTTGCACCACGATCTCCTGCCCCTCCTTCAACAATTCCGTGATCGAAGGCTGCCCCTGGCGCTCTTGAGCCTGACGGGATTCCCTGCTCACCTCACGGCTCTCCTTCTCCCTTGGCTCCCGCTCGCGCGGTTCCCTGCCCTCCGCGCGCTCCCGCCCTTCGCGGGGTTCGCGGGGTTCGCGGCCCTGTTCGCGGCTCACCGTTCGGACATTCGGGTCCGTCTGGCCGCGGCGCCGGCGCATGCGTCTTCCACGCAGGAAGCGCGAGGTCTGTTCCCGGTGGCTCGAGGCCATGCTGTCAATGGAAGCGAGCACAGGTTCGTGAGCGGCGCCTTCCTCGGCGCCCTCTTCCGCGGCGGACTCGCCTTCTTCGGACGCCTCCGCGCCGGTCTCGGATGCTTCCCCTTCCGCTACCTCCGCCTCGCTTTCCTCCTCCTCGGACGGCGCCTCGGTCAGTTCCTCAGCCTCGGTCCGCTCCGCTTCCGATCCCGGGGTTCCCCTGCGCGCCATCGCTTCCGCCTGCAACTGGATGGCATCAAGCTGCTCGTCCGTAAGGCCGGACTCCTCTTCTTCAATGGCTTCCAGAGAAACCGAGTCGGCAGCTTCGGCCAGTTCTTCGCCCTCCTCGTCGGCGCCTTCGCCCGCGGAGGCGGCGGAGGCGGCGGAGGTCTCTTCCTCCACCTCTTCCAATCCGGCGGCTTCCTCTACTTCGGCAAGTTCAGCAACCGGGTTTACTTCTTCCGCCGGAACTTCCCCGACAGTGGCGACTGCAGCTTCCTCGTCCAAGCCGCTCTCAGACTCCTCGGCGGCTTCGATATTCTCCTCGTCTTCCGCGAAATCCTCATCGGCTGTGCGGGTATACTTGGCAAGGGACTCCCCGGGCAGCACCGCGAAGTCGCCCGTTTCCGGTCCCGCGGGCTGCTCCAACTCTTCGGCAGGGCCGACGGGAGCAGCAGCCTGCTCTGTTTCCTGTGCGTACTTGCTTTCGGGAAATCCACGGCCTCCGCGGCCCCGGCGGCGGCGGCCGCGCCTTCCGCCTCGACCTCCGCGATCGTTACGGTCGCCGCGGTCGCCACGGTCGCGGCGCTCTCCTCGCTCGGGACGCCCTCCCCGGTCCGCCGCTGCCGCAGGGACTACCGCTTCTTCCGCGGCGCCGCTTTCGGCGGCCAGTCCCAGGGCAGGGGCTGCGGCCTGCGGAACCCTAGCCTCCCTGGCTTCCCTCGGTTCCCTGGCTTCCCTGGGTTCCCTCGGTTCCCTGGGTTCCCGCGCCTCCCGCAATTCCGCCGGTTGGCGCCGGGCGGCCTTTTCTTCCACCACCGGCAGCCTCTCGTACTCCTCGCTCTCCTCGAAGAAGTCCGAAACGTAGAGAAACGTGTCGCGCTCCAGCCCGAGATCAACGAAAGCTGATTGCATGCCGGGAAGGACTCGCGTCACTTTCCCTTTGTGTACGCTGCCCGCGAGCGAATACTCCTGAGCGCGTTGAAAATAAATCTCCACCAACTGGTCATCTTCAAGAAGAGCCACCTTGGTTTCGTGGCGATTGGCGGATATCACCAATTCCTTTGTCATCTAAACCTCCTCGAGCGGCGCACATACAAGGGAGGCTCAAATGGCTGAGGAACGCGGATTGGGTGGCCGCGCGAAGCGGCGCGAAAAACTTTTGTCCGGCAGGTGGAGCAACGTGCACTACGCTTGTGCTCGAACACCACCGGGAAAAACCTTGGTTAACCCGAATTCCCAAACTCTCTCAAGCGAACCCCGCACGCGCCGTCTCAATTCACAAAACGCCGCAAACGGACGTTGTTCACTAATCCCAGCATCATGAACATGGTCAAGACACTGGAGCCGCCATTGCTCATCAACGGCAGCGGAATCCCTGTCACTGGCATCCGTCCTACTACCATGCCGACGTTCACCAGCAAATGAAACAACAACAACATGCCGACACCCATGCAGATGTAGATCCCCGCCTTATCGGGGGCGGTTTGCGCATTCTGCACAATCTGCAAAAGCAGCAGCAAATATAACCCTAGCACGACAACGACACCGACAAAACCGTGTTCCTCGGCGAAGGCCGCCATAATAAAGTCCGTGTGCGGCACCGGCAGGAACCGAAGTTGTGTCTGCGATCCCTTGGTGACACCCTTCCCCCACGGCCCGCCCGACCCGACGGCGATCTTCGATTGGATCACCTGATAGCCTGTTCCCTTCGGATCCCGTTCCGGATCAACGAAGGTGGTAAGTCTGGCCTTCTGATAGTCTTTCAGATAGAAATACCAGCCTGCCGGCATCAGCAAAACACACAGCGCCACAATGGCCGCCACATACTGCCAGCGAAGACCCACAAGAAAAATGCCAACTCCCAAAACCGGCAGATAGGTCAGGGAAGTGCCCAAGTCCGGCTGCTTCATCACGAGCACCATCGGCAGGGCAACCAGCCCGCACAACTTGAGAAGATCCTCCAACTCGAGCCGGTCGTTTCTCACCGCCGACAGAAAACGCGCCACTAGTAATACTATTACCAGTTTAGCGAATTCGGAGATCTGCAGGTGGAAACCTCCGAACAGGGGAATCCAACGGCGCGATCCGAAAATTTTCGTGCCCAGTACGAATGTCACAATCAACATGACCATCATGGCAAGGTACATCAGCGGTACATGACCAAGCAGCGTGTGGTAGTCTATGCGGCTGATCACCCACGCCAGCACGATCCCGGCGGCGATGCATATAATCTGCTTGGCCCAGACGCCGCGCCAGATGGTGTCCCGCGTCGCGCTGTAGATCTGCAACACACCCAGCGAGCAGATGAGCAAAGTGACGCCCCACAGCGTCCAGTCAAAATCCCGAAGCGAGCGATAGTTGGGCATTTCTAGTTGACCGGATTCAAGCCGGGTAATACCCGCTGCATGGCGAGAGTCTTACGATTTTGCGCCATGCGCGCCTTCTTGTCAAAATACGCCTTCACCACGTCCCGCACAATGGGGGCTGCCCGGTCGCCGTGCAACCCGTTCTCCACCAGCGCGGCAACCACAATTTCCGGATTCTCCCGCGGCGCAAACCCCACGAACCAGGCATTGTCGGCAAACTCCTTGCCGGCCTTGCCGGACTTGAGAAAATCGTTCGAGGCCAGTTGCGCCGTGCCGGTTTTTCCGCACAACTCGATGCCCGGCAACCGCGCCACCCCTCCGGTTCCCCCGGCATTCACCACGCTATACATGCCCTGAATCACTTTCAGCACGTTTTCCGGGCTGACATCGCCCTTGCGGGCAGGCTCTGGCGGTGTCTGCCCCTTCACCAGATGAGGCCGGTACCAGACTCCGCCGATCGCGATGCCGCCAATGGCGTGCGCCAACTGCAGTGGCGTCACCGTCAGCGCGCCCTGCCCGATCGAGACGGAGATGGTTTCTCCCGCGTACCACTTCTGGCGTTGGGTGCGCATTTTCCAGCGCGTCGAGGGCACCACCCCCGAGGCTTCATAAGGAAGATCGATTCCCGTCTTGGCTCCCAGCCCTGCCATTTCCGCGAACCGGGCGATGTTGTCAATACCCGTCCTGTTCCCGACAGCATAAAAGAAGACGTCGCAGGATTGTGCGATGGCGCGATTGAGCTGGATAGAACCGTGTCCCCGCTTCAAGTGACACTTGAAGTAGCGGCCGTAATAGCTCGCCCCGCCCCCGCAATTCGCCGAGAAATCGTCCGTTATCGACTCCGTTTGCAGCGCCGCCAGGGCAACGATCGGCTTGAACGTCGACCCCGGAGCCAGTTGCGACTGCAGCGCCCGATTGAAAAGCGGCTTCTCCGGATCCGTCAGCAGCGCATTCCATTCCTTGGCGCTGATGTGGCTCGACATCATGTTCGAGTCGTAGGACGGCCGGCTGACCATGGCCAACACTTCCCCGTTGCGCGGGTCGAGCGCGACAACCGCGCCGCGGCGGCCCTCGAGAGCGAGTTCGGCCACCACCTGCAAGTCGAGATCGATGGTCAATTCCAGCGCCTGCCCGGGCACCGCCGGCTTGTAGCCGAGCACTTGCCGCTCATAGCCGCGGTTATCCACCATCACCTGGCGCTCGCCGTCGGTCCCCGTCAGAAGATCGTTGTATTGCCGCTCGATGCCGGCTTGCCCCACGACGTCACCCGGCTTATTCCGGCCGAATTCCGTGCTGTTCAACTCCGTGTCGCTGATTTCTCCCACGTAGCCAATCACATGCGAGGCGAGACCGTCCTTTGGATAGGCCCGGGTATGAGATTGGATCAACTCCATTTCCGGGAAGGTCTCCTGATCCCGGTGTGATTCGACGAACGCCAGATCGGCCGGGCTCAGCTCTTCCTTGATCAGGACAGGTTCGTACCTGGCGCGCGTGCGGTCAAAACGTTGGAGTTTCGCCTTCAACTCCTCCACGTCGAGCCCCAGTCCTTCGGCTATGGGCGCGAGGTGCTCCGGGCGAAGAGCTTCGCGCGAGAGCAGCAAGCTGAAAGAGGCGTGGTTGTCGACAATCATCCGGCCGTCGCGGTCGAGAATCCTGCCCCGCGGCGCAAGAATGGGGAGCGCCTTGATCCGGTTACGCTCCGCGGCTTCACTGTAGTACTCCCGCTGGTGTATCTGGAGATCGTAGAAGCAGACGATGAGGAAAGCGACCACGGCGAAGGTCAGGTATTGGATGGCGTTGATCTTGTCCGCGGCGAACTTCGTGTTTTCGCGCAGAACCCGCTCGGCATCCAGCTTCTTTTCGAGCTCCTGTTCAATCGGAGAGATCGGCATGCCCTAACCTCTGTCTCTCAGTTTATCCAAAAGCCGGAAAAACGGTAGGGCGACAGCGGCATTCAAGAGCCCTAAAATCAATTCCCGCCGCGGATCGAAGTCCCCAGGCTGCCCCAGCAGGGCGCGCAGCAGGATCCAGTACATCAGTTGGTGAAAGAAATAGAAGAAATAGGCCAGGATGAATCGAATGGCCGAATTCTCCACCGCAAACCGCTGGCTCACGGTGGCGCAGAAGTATCCCACCAGGGTCTTCACGATGCCGAACATGCCCAGAGGCTGGTGGGAAAGCGAGTCCTGCACCAACCCGATGCCCGACCCGAGCAGCAATCCGATAATCGGTGAGCGCCGCATCAGCGCGAAGTAGACCGTTACCAGAAGCGGCAGGTCCAGGTACGCGAGTTGCTCCACCAGCCGTGGTATGTAGACCTGGAATAGGATTGCCGCCAGCGGGGTCAGCAGGAATACGATCGGGCGGAAGCGCGCAATCGGGCTCTTGCCGGGAACTTCCGCGATCCGGTCCGTGAACTCGGTCATTGTTGTGGCGGCGCGGCTGGGGGTGTGCCCTCAGGCGAAACGGCGGGCGGCTTTGGTGGCTCGATGGGTGCGTTGAAATCGGGAATTCTGCCGGCGGCCCCGTAATGTACCCCCTGCGCCTGGCCAAGCTTGAGATAGTACTCCTTGAGCCGGTCGGCTTCGGTCGCCGGCCCCTCGCTGACGGTGGTGGGAGCGGGCTTTTCCGGTTCCTGCTCCGGCGAGGGGAGAACATGATAAGGAGCTTGCTCCGGTGTTGCGCCGGGAATCATCTGGTGCACTCCGTTGACAATCACCAGCACTTCCTCGAGCCCCTGTGAGAATCCACTCGGGGCGACGAAGATCTCCTTGTACGACCGCCCCGGCCGCACCACCTTCACTTCCCCCACCGGGAGGCCCTTCGGGAAGATGCGATCGTCCCCCGAAGTGAAAAATTTCTCCCCCACCTCGACTTTCAACTCCGACGGCACATAGTCCACGATCAGCGTCCCGTGCCCCTGCCCTTTTAAAGTTCCATGGACCCGGTACTTCTGAGAGATCACCCCCGCGGCGAAACTCGGGTCCGTGATGAGCATCACCTGGGAAGCCGTGGGATAGACAGCGATCACCTTCCCGACGATGCCGTCCGGAGTCACCACGGCCATACCCGGTTGCACTCCCGCAGCCACACCGCGATCGATATACACCACTTTGGAATTCGCGCCCGTCGCGTTGGCGATGATACGGGCCGCCAGGGTCTTCGACGGCGTTCGCGCTTGAAACGCCGCCAGGGCGCGCGCCCGGTCGGCCGTCGAGAGTTCCGTTTGCAGAAACTGGTTCTCCATCTTGACGCGGCCCATCTCCTCGCGCAAGCGGCGGTTTTCCTCGCGCGCATCGAGGAGAATGAAGTAGTCCTTCATGAACCCCACCGTACCCCCGCGGATTAATTCCACCAACCGCGCCACGGGAGTTATCGCCGTCACCGACCACACCCGGATCAACCGCATGTCCTGGTTGCTCTTCACCTGATACGCCAGCAACACCAGTTGCGCGGCAATGACAACAAGCAGAAGGGTGAGGTTTTTATAGCGATGCAGGATGAAGTCCATACATCCGGGTCCAGAGTATTATTGTCTCACCGATGGCGGCTCTTTTTGTGAGCCGTGAACGGCGCCGGCACAGGTTTTCCATGTCTCCGGAGCCTGTTCGCGAAGTTCGCGAAATGGAGTTTCATTCTGGCCCGAGCCATCGAAACACCAGCCGAGCAGTCCGTGTTCATCTTCCTGAAGCAGATCCTCAGCCAGTTGCAGGGGAGTTCGCGCCTTGGTTGGAAGATACTCCCCGACAAGGCTTATCAGCCGTTTCCATGTCTTGAGGTAACCTGCCGCTAAGGCCTCTCGCCGGTCGAGTTGCAGAAGTTTCACCGTGCATTCTCCTTTGGCGAAGAATGCGCCGGTGTTCGCATCAAACCGGGGCGTGAGGTTACCGGTTACGGGATCAAAATCAAGATAAGTCCAGGGGTCCTCTCCTGACGGATCAATTAGCAGCGGCGCCCCTAGGTCCAAGGGAAACCGCTCACCCTTCATCCGGCCGCATTCCGTACAGCACAGAAGAAGGTTTGGCCACAGAAACATCCTTTCGGGAAAGGGAGTCTTTGGCCAAAAATGTTCGATATCTGCCCCATGGGAATCAAGGCAATAGACACAACGCTCGCGGCTCCCCATCATTTTTCTTAGGACACGAACAACATCTCTTATCGTCTCAGTCTTACGTGAGCCTGCCCACTCTTTTTCGACATTCAAGGTGCCGGCTTGCTTCTTGGCGTTCACCTGCTCTTGTCGTCTTACGAGGCGCTTCTCCGTGTGTTCCGCCAAGGGGATTCTGTGCACACGGCGCATTAACTATGGCTCCTCGGATGTGGCGGCGAATACCCCATCGCGGTCAAGGCGTTCTTGCTCCTCTCTGCTGAGACTGGCGCCAGCCCGCACCTTTGCCTTCAATCTCGAATACTCCGCACGTCTTGCCACCGCCAATGGTGAGCGGGTGTTCTTCAGCCCAAAGGCTGGTGTGAGGAGTATTGTATCCGGGCGAGAGGCGATTACCTTGGTGTACTGCTCTTTTGACAGTGCTCTGGCCGGCTCCCCACTTCCGGGTCCGGGAAGGACAAATAAGCCGTTCTCATCGGCGGCCTGACAGATAATGGGACTGTGAGTTGTGACAAGAAACTGGATGTCCGGGAAATGCTTCTTGAGCCAGAATCCGATTTCGCGCTGCCACTCCGGATGGAGATGCGCATCAACCTCATCAATTAGTACGACGCCACTCCGTTTGACGAAGATCTTTCCGTCCTCACCCCGCTCTATTAGCCCGTCTACTCCATATGCTTTGATCAAGTGGCGGAGAATGTCGGCAAGGAGAGCCAGGGCTGCACGGTAACCATCACTCATCGCCCGCCACTCCAAGGCCAGTCCGTTTCGATCTCTTAACCAGAGACCGTCTGAATCGACGCGATCCACTGTGATTTGGTTCGGCATGAACTCGTCACGGAGAATCTCTATCAGGAGGTCCAGTTGCCGCGTCTCCTCCTGCCTGCCTTCGAGTCTCTTGTGGTTGAGATCACGAAGCCATTGCCCTACCTCAGCCAGGGAGGCGTCCTCACGAAACATCGTCACAAACCGTTCGGTGTTCGGCGCTACCATCACACGGGCCGCCTCGGCGGAGGCCCCAAGAACCCGCCGGAACGGTCCATAACCACAGGAGAACCAGCCTTTTGCGTCGCTCGCCCAGATGGAACGTTGTGGTGTTGCGTACGAATCAGGCTTCCCGGAGGGAAGTTCAGGCTCAAGCGTGGTGTCCCGGCCCGCCTTGTGTAAGGCGATGCGGGCGGGGAAGTTTCTTGCCGGAGCCCTTCCCGCGATGGTGATCGTATCGTCATCGGGAACACGTACGATCTCCAGTTCTATAGCCCCCTGGTTTTCACCTTCTCGAATCCAGCCGTTAAAACTCGGTTGCAGGGCACGGGCCGAGTCGTTTCCGGCGAGCGCCACCGCTAACGCCTTCAGAAGAGTGCTTTTTCCGGAACCGTTACCTCCCGTGAAGACTGTCCATCCGGCATAATGATGAGTTCCCCGGTCTAGTGAAAACTGGAGTTGCTGAAATCCTCGGATGTTCTCAATAGTGATCTTCCGGATGTACACTGTGTCACTCCAGGCCGTCCGGCCAATTCACTCAATCGCGATACGCCGCAGCAGTTTGAAATCCGTCAGCATCTTCCCCGTTCCCAGCACCACCGACGCCAGCGGGTCTTCGGCAATTGACACGGGAAGTCCCGTTTCCTCGCGAATCCGCCGGTCGAGATTCTTGAGCATCGCTCCGCCGCCGGTGAGCACAATCCCGCGATCGCTGATATCGGCGCTGAGTTCCGGCGGGGTGCGCTCCAGCGCGACGCGGATTGCGTTCATGATCGTGGCCACGCACTCCGACAGGGCCTCGCGAATCTCGCCGTCCTCGATGGCAATTGTCTTCGGTACGCCCTCGATGAGGTTCCGGCCCTTGATTTCCATCGTAATCGGACGGTCCAGCGGGAATGCCGACCCCACCCCGATCTTGATCTGCTCAGCCGTCCGCTCCCCGATGAGCAGGTTGTACTTCCGCTTCAGGTACTGCATGATGGCGTCGTCCATCTCGTTGCCCGCAACGCGCACCGAGCGCGCGTACACGATGCCGGAAAGGGAGATGACCGCGACATCCGTGGTGCCGCCGCCGATGTCGACCACCATGTTGCCCGATGGCTCCGTGATGGGTAGACCGGCGCCGATCGCCGCCACCATCGCCTGCTCCACCAGGTGCACTTCGCTCGCCTTGGCGCGGTTGGCCGAGTCAATGACGGCGCGTTTCTCCACTTGCGTGATCTCGCTCGGTACGCCGATCACAATACGGGGGTGCACGAGCATCTTGCGGCCATGCGCCTTCTGGATAAAGTAGTTGAGCATACGCTCCGTTACTTTGAAATCCGCAATGACGCCGTCTTTCATTGGCCGGATGGCGACGATATTGCCCGGCGTACGCCCGAGCATGTCCTTGGCTTCTTTGCCGACCGCCTCCACCTCGCCGGTATTCTTATTGATCGCCACAATCGATGGTTCGTTGACGACAACGCCTTTCCCCTTGGCGAACACCAAAGTGTTCGCCGTCCCGAGGTCAATGGCAAGGTCGGAGGAAAACAAACTGAAAACTGAACGCAAATTCATGTGTTGAAAATCAGGTTAGGGGAGCAGGTGCGCGCCATCATTGGTTCGCCCTAAGAGGGTACCACACGACGGGAACGGGCGTCTCTCCAATCTTAAAAAGGCGGCAATTTGGGGAAGACCGCCTTGTAAATCGTGACCGCGCGCCGCCGTGTCATGATAAACGGGATGGAACTCTGGGAACTCGCCGATCTATCCACTCCCTGGTGCGTCCTTGTCGCGGCGACCTTGCGCGTTGCCTCCCACATCGAAGCGGGCCATTCGGACATCCAATCACTCGCCGCCGCCGGAGCCGGCCCCGACGCCATCCAAAGAGTCCTGCGCCACCTCATCGCGAAGGGCATCTTCGAAGAGCCCGAGCCCGGCAGGTTCTCCCTGAACGAAGCCGCGCGCCGTTTCCTTGCCGAAGGCAGTCTGCCGGGCCTCGATCCGGACAGCTTTGGCGGCCGCATGGCCCACGCCTGGAATACGCTGCTTTCCGCCGTTCGCACGGGCAAGCCCGCCTATCAGCAGGTCTTCGGCCGCCCCTATTGGGAAGATCTCGACGCAAATCCCGGCATCTCCGCCGCCTTCGATGCAATGATGGGGCCGGCAGGGCACGGCACAGCGGATCCTGACATCCTCCTCGATCCCGCCGGGTGGAGTTCCATTCGTACGGTTGTGGATGTGGGCGGAGGTACGGGAGCGCTTCTCGCCGAAGTGCTTCGGGCGCACCCTGGAACGCGCGGGATTCTCGTGGACTTGCCCCGCACCGTGGCGCGCTCCGCGGAACTCCTGCAAGCGGCGGGTGTGGCAGACCGTGTCAGTACCGCGGGCCAGAGTTTTTTTGACCCCTTGCCGCCCGGCGGCGACATCTACATGATGAAAAACGTCCTCGCCGGCTGGCCGGACGCGGAGGCGGAACAACTGCTGCGCCGCTGTGCCGAGGCCGCGCGCCCAAATGGCCGAGTTGTGGTCTTAAGCGGCGTCACGCCGAACGCGACCGCCTCGCCGGAATTGCTGATGCTCGTGCTGGTAGGGGGCAAGGATCGCACACTCGCCGAGTTCGGCGAACTTGCCTGCGCCGCGGGCCTCGAGATTCAGGCAGCGGGACGCCTAC
>JADLBG010000206.1 GCA_020847895.1 Bryobacterales bacterium | reverse complement strand
CGGCGACTTCCCCGGGAGTGGGAGGCAGCCCGATGAGGTCGAAGGTGACACGCCGGATCCAGCTTCGCTTGTCAGCGGGCGGGGCGGGATTCAGATGGCGCTCTTCGAGTTTGGCGAGCACGAAGGCGTCCACGGGAGTGCGAAGCCAGGAGGCATTTTGCACCGTGGGCACGGCAGGTTTGCCGGCAGGCTGGAAGGCCCAGTATTTTCGCGCCTGCTCCCAATCGATGGTTTTCTTCCGCGCGGCGGGAGGGGCCTGCTCTTCCTTCCGGGGATCGGGCGCGCCCATGCGGATCCAGTGCTCGAAATCGGCAATCTGCTCGTCGGGGAGCCTGCCCGCCGGCGGCATTTTGATGCGCAGGCTGGTGTAACGGATGGCTTCCATCAGCGGACTCTTGCCGGGATCACCAGGCAGTACCGCGGGTCCGCTGTCGCCGCCTTTGCGCAGCGCGGCGGCTGTATCGAGGCGCAGGCCGCCCATCGGCGATTTCACTTTCGCGCCATGGCAGCCGTAGCACCTTTCCGCCAACACGGGCCGGATCTTCTTTTCGAAGAACTCCTCGCCGGTTTCCGCGCGCGCTGACAGAGCCGCAAGGCCCAAGCAGAATAAGCCCCTCCAGTGCATGAGTCCTTCCATCATACTGCGATGTCGATTTATGCGAGGATTTCGCGCATTGCCGTAGAAGGATATCACCCGAGGAACTTGTATCCGCTGCGGTGCACGGTGACAATCCAGCGCGGGTCGGAGGGTTCCTCTTCCACTTTCTGGCGGAGCTTGGCGATGTGGTTGTCCACGGTGCGCGTCATGATCCGCGACGTGATGCCCCAGACCTGCTCCAGCAGTTGCTCGCGTGTCACCACCTCGCCGCGATGCCGGACAAAGAAGCGCAGGAGTTCAAACTCGCGCGGGGAGAGCAGCAGCGCCTCGCCGCCGCGGGTTGCGTGGTAGTTGCGGAAATCGAGATGGAGGCCGCCGAATTCGTATTCGTCCGGATCAGGGGGCTTGGGCGTCGAACGCCGCAAGTGGGCGCGCACACGCGCCACGAGTTCGCGGATGCTGAACGGCTTGGCGACATAATCGTCGGCTCCTGTTTCGAGTCCCTCGACGACATCTTTTTCCTGTGTGCGCGCGGTGAGCATGAGAATGGGGGTGGTGACGCCGCGCTTGCGCAGCGTGCGGCAGACCTCAAGGCCGTTCATCTTCGGCAGCATGATGTCGAGCAGAATCAGGTCAGGATCTTCAGCGAGCGCTTTGCGGAGGCCTTCCTCGCCATCGGCGGCAGTGGAAACCGTGTAACCCTCGAATTCAAAATTGTCCCGCAGGCCCAAGGCCAATTCGGGTTCATCCTCGACGATAAGCAGCTTCGGTGACTCGTTGTCCATCCGCACTCCACCAGGACGACGCTCTTCGCGGAAGCAGGATCGTGAAGCGGCTTCCCTCGCCCACGCGGCTTTCCACCGTGATGTCGCCTCCGTGCGCTTTCACGATGTGCCTGGCCATGGCCAGCCCCAACCCAGCGCCTTTTGTATTATGCGCCAGGCCGGCGTCGACACGGTAGAACTTGTCGAAAATACGGCTTTGCTCGGCTTCGGGAATTCCGATGCCGCGGTCGGAAACCTCGATGGCCACTCCGGAACCGCGCGGGGAAACGGCGACTCGGATGTCTTTCACCGCGGCCGAATATTTGAGCGCGTTACCGAGGAGATTTTGCACAGCCTGTCCGAGAGCTTTGGAGTCTACCGGGAGTGATGGCAAGGGCCGTTCGACATTCACTTCCATGCGCCCTCCGGCCATTTCCACCTGTTGCTCGAACATTGCGGCGACGTCCTCGACCAGATCGCCGATGTCGGTAGGGGAGAATTGAAAGCGCCGCGTATGGTTCTCCATGCGGGCGAAGTCGAGGACATCCTCGATCATTTGTCCCAGACGCCGGCTTTCTTTGTGGATGACCTGGTAGTACTCGGCGAGTTTTTGCCGGTCGTGGACCCTGCCGGTCTCAAGAGTTTCCGCGAACATCTGAATGGTGGCGAGCGGCGTCTTCATTTCATGCGAGACATTGGAGACGAACGAGGATTTGAGTTGGGCGAGGCGGGTCTCGCGGAGAACGGTGCGGTAGGAGAAAGCGACCCCGAGCATGAGTCCGCAGAAGACGCAGGCGGTGAGGCCGAGGCCGTATTGAAACTGCTCGCGGGCGAGGAGCGTCACGTTGCCGGGATGCGGAGTTTGCTTCACAGTCTGCGCGGGGAAGACGGGCGTGGTCTTCGGTCCGCAAGTGACCTCCGGGAAGGAGAACACCTTTTCAATCGGCAGCGCGCCCGCGCCGGCTAGAGTTCCCGAAGCAACCGGACGTTGCGCAGCCTCCATCTGGCGCAGCGTCCAGAGTTCAAGGCCGAGGAGACAGACGGAGATCCCGGCCAGGACGCACTGGATGAAGAAGGCCCTATGTCGCCAGAAATCACCCATCTCTCCTTATTTTATGCGTTTGCGGCATGCGGCGGCGGGGCGCAACCCGGGATGCCGGATGAAGTAAAATTCCTGAGGCATGCAGAACTACCGGATTCAGGTGATCGCCGGCGATGGAATCGGAGGCGAGGTCACGGCGTGCGCCATGCGCGTGATGGAGAAAGCCGCCGCGCGGCACGGCTTCAGGATGATCTTCGAGGAGCACGATTGGGGTTCGGAACATTATTTTCGCCACGGGCGCATGATGCCCGTTAATGCGCTCGACACACTGCGCCCGGCGGACGCCATTCTCCTCGGCGCGGTGGGTCATCCCGACATCCCGGACCATGTCACGCTGCATGGCCTCTTGCTTCCCATCCGCCGCGGGTTTGATCAATATGTCAACGTCCGGCCGGCGGTGCTCTATCCGGGGGTCGAGTCGCCGCTCAAGCATTTCCCGCCCCGCGAAATCGACATGGTGGTGATCCGGGAAAATACGGAGGGAGAATACGCCCCGGTGGGCGGTTTCGTCCACCAGAACCAGGCCGATGAGGTTGCCGTGCAGTCCTCCGTTTTCACGCGGCATGGATGCGAACGCGTCATTCGTTACGCGTTCGAACTGGCCGGCAAGCGGAACAAGAAGCGCGTCACTTCGGTCACGAAATCGAACGCACAGGCGTACAGCATGGTGCTGTGGGATCGCGTGTTCCAATCGGTGGCGCGCGAGTTTCCGGAGATCGAGACCGAATCGCTGCTGGTGGACGCGGCGGCGATGAACTTCGTGCGGCGTCCGCACAGCTTCGACGTGGTGGTGGCGTCGAATCTGTTCGGCGATATCCTGAGCGATCTTTCCGCCATCGTGGCCGGGTCCATCGGCCTTGCGGCCAGCGCCAATCTCGATCCTTCGCGCCGCTCGCCTTCGCTGTTCGAGCCTGTTCACGGATCGGCTCCGGACATTGCCGGACGCGGCATCGCCAATCCGCTTGCCGCGATCCTGTGCGCCTCCATGCTGCTCGATCACCTGGGACAGGGGGCGGCGGCGGCCGCTATCGAGCAAGCCGTCCGCCGCGTGCTGGCGGAGGGAGCGG
>JADLBG010000205.1 GCA_020847895.1 Bryobacterales bacterium | reverse complement strand
TCGGCTATGGACGCTCGGAGCATTCCGAGACTCCGAATCGTGTCGAGGTGCAGCGCGAGGGCACGCCGCGCGTCGGCATGGCGTATCTGGAAGCATACGACGCCACCGGGGATCGCTTCTTTCTCGATGCCGCGCGTTCCGTGGCGCAGGCGCTGGCGGCGGGACAGCTTTGCTCGGGCGGCTGGGATTATTGGATCGAATTCGA
The DNA here is from genome assembly GCA_020847895.1 of Bryobacterales bacterium. Taxonomy (GTDB): domain Bacteria; phylum Acidobacteriota; class Terriglobia; order Bryobacterales; family Bryobacteraceae; genus CADEFT01. The sequence goes on along the minus strand of JADLBG010000205.1, from coordinate 3,921 downwards.
TCCTGCCAAGCGCAAGCGGTTCCCCTACCGCGCGGACAACAACTGCCATCCATCGGAACCGGAAGGCCATCCTGTCACCACGCTCGATGACAACGTGACGCAGGCTTGCGCGCGGCTGCTGATACGTGTCGACAAGGCTTTGGGCTTCTCGGACGGCGCCATTCATGAAGCATCGCTCTACGCGCTCGAAAGCCTGATGAAGGCGCAGTACCCGATTGGGGCATGGCCGCAGCGCTACAGCGAGTTCCCCGATCCCGCGAAGTTCCCCGTGCTGCGGGCTGGTTATCCCGCCGATTGGCCGCGCAAGTGGCCACACATCAACTACCAGTCCTATTACACGTTCAACGACAACACCATCTCCGACGCCATCGACATGATGCTGGAGGCGGCGCGCATCTACAAGGACGCGCGCTATCTGGCTTCGGCGGAGAAGGGCGGCCAGTTTATTCTTCTGGCGCAGATGCCGGAACCGCAGCCGGCATGGGCGCAGCAGTACGACACGGAGATGCATCCGGCCTGGGCGCGGCAGTTCGAGCCGCCATCGGTCACCGGCGGCGAGTCGCAGGGCGTCATGCGTACCCTGCTGGTGCTCTACCGCGAGACGGGCAACCGCAAGTATCTGGAACCCGTGCCGCGCGCCCTCAAGTACCTAAAGGCTTCCGCGCTGCCGCCCGCGGATCACCCGGTGGAAGCGCGCCTGCACATCCGCACGGGGCCGATCCTGGCGCGGTTCTACGAATTGAAGACGAACCGCCCGCTCTACATCACCAAGGGGACCATGATTCGCGCCAAAGGCGTATCCACCGTGGGGCGGCCGGATGGCTACGATCTCAGCTACAGCGACGCCTCGGTCATCACACATTACAATGTGCTGGTCAGCGGCGCGGGGCTCGCGTCGATCGAGGATGAGTACAAGAGCCTCGCGGCGGCCGGCCCTGCCTCGATCCGCCGGGCGGAGAAACTGCACGGCCTCTCGCCGTGGAGCGAGGAATCCGAGCGCGGCTCGCACAACGCGGCGGCGGTGATCCGGGCAATGGATGCCCGCGGGGCATGGAGCGAAGAAGGCATTATCGGCAAGGCGGATCGCGTGGTTTCCGTATTCGCGGCGCGCCCCATGGTGCTGATGATCAACGGTAAGCCCACGCCCATCAGAGAGAACGACACCATCGAACTGTTTCAGGGGGCGCAGCCTCCGCGCGTCCGCATCATTCGCTCGGTTACCTTCGCGCGGAATCTGGAGGCGCTGGCGGCCTATGTTGCCTTACGGAAGGGCGAGTGACGGGCCGCGACAGCAGAGGGTGGCGTGGATGGTCTCCTCTCATTGCGGGGCCGCCTCTGGTATTGCTCTCATTCCCGCGCGGGTGGCCGCGCTGGGCGTTCATGTGGACGCTCTCATTTGTCATCTACCTCGGCTGCAAGTGGCTGACGTGGCGGAGAACGGCGGTTCGCGATGTTCCTCTCTGGAAGCACGCGGCCTATCTGCTGGCGTGGCCGGGGCTCGATGCCGCCGGCTTCCTCGAGGGAACTCCAGCCTGCTGCCGCTCGAGCGAGTGGAGGGCGGCGGCCGGAAAACTCGCCGCCGGCATAGCGATCCTGTTCGTCGTTGCAAGGCTGCTTCCGGCCCGGCGTCCCTACCTCGTAGGCTGGGCCGGGATGATCGGGATGATCTTGATCCTTCATTTCGGCATCTTCCATCTGCTTTCCTGCTGGTGGCGCAGGATCGGCGTCGAAGCCCGGCCTCTCATGAATCGTCCGCTGGCATCGGCCAGTGTCAGCGAGTTTTGGGGCCGGCGTTGGAATACGGCCTTTCGGGATCTCACCTATCGCCATCTCTTCCGTCCTTGCACCTCATGGTTCGGGCCCCGCCTGGGCGTTCTTGCAGGATTCCTTTTCAGCGGCGCGGTGCATGATCTGGTGATCTCGGTCCCCGCCCAGGGCGGCTACGGCGGTCCGACAATCTTCTTCGCGGTGCAGGGGGCGGCGATGATGATCGAGCGCGGCAAATTCGGGCGGCGGATCGGCCTGGGGGCTGGTTTGCCGGGATGGCTATTCACAATGCTCATGTTGGCCGCGCCGGCCGGCCTGCTCTTCCATCCCCCATTCGTGACAAGAGTAATCGTGCCCTTCATGCAAGCCTTGGGAGCCGTCTGATGGATACCTCGCTTTCGAGATGGATCTTCCTTGCCGGTGTGGGGCAACTGTGCGTCCTGATTGCCTCCGCGCTGGTTCCTTTCCGGCTGCGATGGCGCGAAGAGTTGCGATGCCTTCCGCGGCTCCACCGGCAGATGTATTGGGTGTACGGAGGCTACGTGGTCTTGTCGATCATCGCCTTTGCTCTGCTCAGTATCTGCAACGCGGAGGAACTTGCGAGCGGCAGTGGGCTCGCCCGCGGGTTCTGCGCCTACGCCGCGGTCTTCTGGGGAGTTCGCGTAGTCCTACAGGCGCTCTTCGACGTGAAGGAGCACCTCGCCGCGTGGTGGCTCAAGTTGGGATACTTCGTGCTGACTCTGATGTTTGCCGCCTTCACCATCATCTATTCCTGGGGCGCAATGCCGCCGGCCATCGCGGGGCGGTGAGGTCACTGTGGCGCGGCGGGAGGTGCGCGGGGCAAGGCGCCGGGTTCATAATGGAGCACCTACCCTAGGAGAAAGTATGCACCGAGGATTCCTACTTTCGCTGATTGCCGCCGGACTCGTCCACGCCCAGGAGAAGCCGGTGGAACTCTACCGCGGGATGGGCAGCCACCATCACCCCATTTCGACGCGTAACCCCGAGGCGCAGAAGTTCTTTGACCAGGGGCTGCTGTTGTATTACGGATTCAACCGCTACGAGGCGCAGCGCTCGTTCCGGCGCGCGGCGGAACTTGATCCGCAAGCGATCATGCCGCGGTGGGGCTCCGCCATTACCAACGCTCCTCACATCAACATGGACCTCGACGGAGACGTGGATTTGAAGAAGGGCTGCCGGGAAGCGGAAGCGGCCGTAAAGCTCGCGGGGCCGAAGAACGAGCAGGCATACGCGAAGGCTGCCGCGGCGATGTGTCAGGGCGAGGATGCCTACCGCCTCGCGCTTCGCGATCTGCATCGCGCCTATCCCGATGACCCCGACGCCGCGGCGCTCCATGCCGAAAGCCTCATGGTTCCGGTGCGCTGGCGGTGGTGGAAGAACGGGGCGCCGAACGGGGAAATGGGAGTCTGTATCGCGCTGCTCGAATCGGTGTTGAAGCGCGATCCGGACCACCCGGGGGCGAACCACTTTTATGTTCACGCCATGGAGATGTCCCCGCATCCGGAATACGCGCTGCCATCGGCGCAGCGGCTGATGGGCGGCATCGCGCCCGGCGCGGGCCACATGGTCCACATGGCGGGGCATATTTATATTCGCGTGGGCGACTACGAGGTGGTGGCGAGTTCGAATGAACGGGCCGTGCAGGTGGACGAGGAGTATTTCCACCACAGCGGAGTGCATGGCGGATACATGGGCTACTATGCGCACAACCTGCATTTCCTGGTGGCGGCGCGGATGCCGCAGGGGCGCTTCGAGGACGCGCACCAGGCGGCGCTGAAGCTCTCGGAGGTGACCAGGCCGTTTGTGGAAGCGGCTCCGGGCATGATCGACCCCTTCGTTCCGGCGCCGTGGTTCGTGCTGCTGCGCTTTCAGAAGTGGGATGACATTTTGAACGTGAAGCCGGTGGACAACGAGAAGCTTCCGGTGACGCGGGCGATGTGGCATTATAGCCGCGCGCTGGCGTTTCATGGGAAGGGCCGGCGCGAGGAGGCGGACAAGGAGCGGCGCGCCTTCGAAGTCCAGCGGCTGGGAATCCCCGCCTCCGCCATGTGGACCAACAACAAGGCCCTGGACATTCTCTCGCTTGCCGGGGAGATCCTCGCCGCGCGCATGGCCGGCGCTGACAAAGATGCC
>JADLBG010000204.1 GCA_020847895.1 Bryobacterales bacterium | reverse complement strand
GAGCAAAGTGTCTCGCAAGAAGGCGGGCCGCGTGTTCGAGGAACAGGTGCTGGCGGCCAATGTGGATGTACTGTTTCTGGTGACGGGGCTGGACCGCGATTTCAACGTACGCCGTCTGGAGCGTTATCTCATGACGGCGCAGGAAAGCGGCGTGCCGCCGGTAGTGATATTGAACAAGGCCGATCTCGCCGGTGATCCGCTCGGGGCGATGCGTTGCGTGGACGCGGTCGCGCCGGGAGTGCCCACCGTACTCATGTCGGCTCTGAGCGAATCGGATGTGGCGCAGTTGCACCGCTATGTGGAACCGGGGCAGACAGCCGTCCTGCTCGGGTCCTCCGGCGCCGGAAAATCCACCATCCTCAATCGTCTTCTGCGCGCGGAGGTTCAGCGGGCGCAACCGGTGCGGGAGTGGGACAGCCGCGGACGCCACACGACGACGGGGCGGCAGATGTTTCTGCTTGCGCAGGGCTGGCTATTGATCGATACGCCGGGATTGCGCGAGTTGGAGCCATGGGCGGGCGCGGAGGCGGCAGCGGCTGTTTTCGGCGACATCGAAGAGTTGGGGCGGCAGTGCCGCTTCCGGGATTGTCTGCATCGTGGAGAGCCGGGGTGTGCCGTGGCCCGGGCCATCGAGGAAGGAGTTCTCGACGCGGCGCGGCTGGGTAGCTTTCAAAAATTGCGCGCCGGGGCGGGGCGGTTGGAGCGAATGCAGGATATCCATGCGGCGCAGGCGGAGAAGCGGAAATGGAAGCAGATCCACAAGGCGATGCGGAATTATTCGAAATGGTAGCGGCGGCGTGCGCGAATCAGAGCGTACTCGATACTCATCATCCGCTGGTATCATCCGAGGGTGAATCCTTTTTCTTTAGTGAAGGCGACGTGGTCAGTAGGAGACACCCGCGAAGTGGAGTGCACGCGTTTGGACCGGCAGATCAATGTGGAATACGACTCTTACCGGCGTGTCTATATTGCCGATGGACATGAATGGATCATCACCGGCCAGATAGCCAAGGAGGACGGAAGGAAGTACTACATTCTGGAGTGCACGGAATGAAGGTTCATCCTTTCAAGGGAAGCGGCGAAAAGTAGAGGCGTCCGTAGGCGGCGCGCAGACATTCCCGGACCTTTTGCGCGGAAAGGCCTGGGTGGACCGACGCGAGCGCCTCGCTGACGCTGCGCCGGCCATCGAGCAGGCGTAGTATCCGGTACTCGTCTTCATCCACCTCAAACGTCATGACCCGGTAGCGATGCCGGGTGACGGCAACGAAGCATCTTTGAGGGGAAGGAAGGTCCGGGCGCTGGCCCCGGCACACGGCGAGGCGATAGGAATGCACGGGATAGGGGAAGGCGAAGAGACGCCAACAAGGGGCCGGTGATGGCCGCAGGGCGAGCAGCGCCTCATCAGACAAGGCTGCCGGCGCTTCGACACCAGTGAGCGGCTGGCCTTCCAATCCCGGGCCATCCGCTACCTGGAGTACGGCCAGTTCCAGCGTGGCGAGGCTGATGAGGAAATCCGGCCACTGCTCATCGGGCGGGCGGGTCTCCGCCAGATGCCGCGGAAATCTATCGGCCAGATTCGCGAGGGTATAACTCGCGGGAGGATGCCGCCGCAGGTAGTCGAGAGCGAAGCGCCGAAAGAGGTCGTCGCCCAAGGCATGTTGCAGGGCGGGGAAGATGGACGAGAAGCACTCGAGGAGGCGCGCAACGTAGGATCGCTGATAGATGGCCAGACGCTGCCCGCTGGTCAGTGTGGAAGATGGCCGGACCAGCGGGAGCGCCGGCGCGGCATCTGACCGCGTGACGGCCGCGTAGATTGTCTGCTGCAGGCGGTTCAGTTCCGTACTCATGGCTGTTCGACAAAGACGGGAAGCGGCGGATGCGCGCCTGGAAGCGCGGCGAAATCCACTTGCGGAATGGCGGAAGCGCACGGCAGCGGCGCGCCGCGCAAGTATTCCCGCGCCTTCAGCGCTTCGGCATGCAGCACGGGAAATTCGGGAATCTTCGCGTCCCACTCGATCAGCGTGGGCACTCCGCTGGTGCGATGTGCCGCCTGCCGGTATAGCGCCCACACGGGGTCGACGACCTCACCGTCATGGGTGTCGATGATGTGCGTTCCGCAGTGCGTGTGCCCGGCAAGATGAAACTGCACGATGCGGTCTTGCGGCAGGGCTTCGATGTAGCGCGCCGGATCAAAGCCATGGTTGAAGGCGGAAACATAGACGTTGTTGACGTCGAGCAGCATCCCGCAGCCGGCTTCTTCCGCCATGGAGCGGAGAAACTCCCATTCGGAGAGGGTGTCGTTTTCGAAGGTGAGGTACGTGGACGGGTTCTCGAGAACCAGCGGGCGTTCCAGGAAATCCTGAACGGCGCGGATTCGCTCGACGACGTGGACGAGGGTTTCCTCGTTCAACGGCACCGGGAGCAGGTCATGCGTTGTGTGCCCGAGCACGCCGGTCCAGCAAAGGTGATCGGAGATCCATTTTGGCTGGACCTCCGATGCCAAGGCTTTCAGTTTGCCGAGGTAGCCGAAATCCAGAGGATCGGTACTGCCGATGGAAAGAGAGACGCCATGCATCACTACCGGATAGCGCTCGGCCACGCGGCGAAGCACATGGCGCGCCCAGCCCTGCGAATCGATGTAGTTCTCGCTGATGATCTCGAACCAGTCGACGGGCGGCTGTTTGGCGAGCACATAGTGAAAGTGCGGGGCGCGAAGTCCGACGCCGAAGCCGAGCGCAGGCAAGCCCAGACGGGGTTCCGTCATGAGCGTCTACACCGAAGTTGCCTGCACGGCTGCGCGCCGGGCGGTTCCATCGTAGTCGACCGCGCCGACCTTCTTCGAAAGGGGTTGCGGCAACTGGCCAATCTTTTCTTTGGCGGCGAAGATCTGGCGGGCGTGGTCCCAAACGTTGGTTCCGATGAGGCTTTCGAGTTGTTGCTTCGCCTCCGCAGTCCAATCCGGGCCGGTCTGGGCCTGAATGGTTGATCCGGCGGTCCGGTCAAACACCTGGTTGGCCGAGATCGGAGCCTGGCACCCGCCGAGTCCCTTGCAGTTGTTCTGGTCGGGAATCCATTGTTCCGAGGGCGGGAGAAGAGGCGGGGACCCGCTTGCGAGGGTGGCTCCGCAAACGGATTGTCCGGTGGAAAGAAAGCCGCAGCCTCCTTCATAGCGGCAGTCGTTGTTTCCTCCGCATGTATGAAGGTCAGCCGTGGCGCACGCCCCGTTCCCGGCGGTGGCGGCGATTCCGCCCCATCCTTTCCCCGCGCAGGTGTTCAGACCCTGGCAGGTATTCGGCTCAAATCCGGCTTGCGCGCGCATTTCCGCGGTGCGTGCATCCCAATGGAACAGGCAGAGGGGATCCACCTGGTCCATCGCCGCCTGCACTTCGGCAGGGGTAACGCCTTTGCGCCAGACGTAGGACGGGCAGTGTCCGTACTGCCAGATTTGGGGGCCAACGTACTTGACTGACAGCATGGCGTCGTTGAATCCCGGCACTTTCGGGTCAGGACTGTTGGGTTGCAGACTGCCATTGGCAAAGCCGCTTTGCATCCCGTCGACGAGGCAGGACCAGATGGTATTCAACGCGTCTTGAATGCCCGGGTAGGAGGCGGCCCACTTCGGCAGGTCCGGCGACTTTACTCCGTCCGGTTCATAGAAGACGGGGCCGCCGATCACCTTCTTCCAGTCGCGCGATGCGAGGGTACCCTTGGCATTTTCGAAACGCTTGTAATGCGTGATCTTGCCGAACTGGTAGAAGCGCGTACCGGCGGCGGGCCAGAACTCGGGCAGGACGTTGCCATCGCCGCCGGATCGGAACACCCCGCCAACTTTGGAGGTGACTTCGTGTCCCTCCCCCTGGTCGGCGATGGCATTGGCGAGTTTGCCGGCGTCGGTCCTCTGCTTGATCACGTTGTAGAGATAAGTGGCGGCGAAGGTTCCGTAGGCCACCTGGTTGTGATTGGGGATGAAGTGTGGATCCGAGGTAACGGGCGTCATGGCGAAGGCCTGCAGATATCCACCAAGCAGTTGGAGCGTGGCGTGATACAGATCCGCTATCGAGGCGTAGAGGACGCGCGGATTCGGCGGCGGGAAGGGGTGCGGATCCGGTTTTTCAATCGCGATCAGCGCTCCAATCACCGCGGGCAGGTTGCCCAAGTGAGTGGTCAAGGGCTTGCCGTTCTGTTCGAGGTGGGGAATGGTCAACTCCGTTCCGGCGCGGAGGGGGACCTGAGGAATGGAGGGTGTCACATCGAAGGCGTTCGCCAGATTGGCGGCGCACTGGAGATGGTACATTTCCTGAACGGCGACGGAAAGCGTTTCCTGCTGCAGTTGATTCAGCGGAAACGTTTTTCCGCCATCCGGCGTGTACGCCAGAGCCTTGTCCGTGAAGGAATAGACGGCGGTGAGATAGAGGGGAATGGTGAAGAATTCCACTTCCACAATCGCCTGGAGATGCTGTTTCAACAGTTTGAAATGGTTAGCCTGCAATTGCATCGCGAATCCCCTTTACTGCTTCACCAGCGTATTGATGTTCACGTGCGGCCATTTGATCAGTTGTTTGGGGTCGTCGAACCTGGGAAGGAAGAACAGGTCGGTTTGCTGGGAATACTGAAGCTGTTCGAAAACGGTTCCCGTGCCGGCGTCCCGTACCTGCTCGATCCAATAAGTGGAAGCGAAATGGCGCGCGTCGGCGTGTTTGACGATGAAGGGAATGTTGACGATGCCCCCTGGAGGGGTGGTGCTCACGCTGATGGTCACGGTTTCGAGAATCTTTTGCCCTTGGATGGCGTTTCGCAAGGTCGCGTTTGGGTTCGTTTTGGTGAAGCCGGGTAGAGGCGTCAGGTACGGGTCCGTGTAGCCCAGCGGGGCTCCCGCGCCGGTATCGGGAAGCGTGTTGATGTCGGGTATTTGAGGAGGACCGGCGGCGACGGTGCTGTTGCCGAGCGCCAGCAGGGAGTCGCCGTGCGGAACGATGGATTGCCGGGCAATGTGCAGACCTTTAGGGTCCCGCGGATCGTTGAGCAGCAGCCACATTCCGTTTTCCACGTGCATCGCTTCGTTGGTTTCCGCGTCGGTAATCCGCAGGTTGTATTCGATTCCCGGAATCATCAGCGTTTCCGTGCCGCCGCGGTTGGGGACCAGCGCGCCTATCGGAGCGAACGTCAGCGTTTCGATGTAGGGGCGGACCAGAAGCAGAAATGAATTGGCATGGGGAACCGCGATGAGATTCCAGCCTTTGCTGCCCATCCAAGTGCCGAGGAGCCCGGCGAGAGGGCCTAATTGGCTGGTAATGGTTTGAGGAACTGCGGACAAGCGGACGAATTCTTTTGCGTACGCAGGGGTATCGCTCATGGGAAACGGGTTTCCTTTCCAGAGAGTGGGGGCCGGGCAGACGGAACTTCAGCCTATCTCCGGCGGCTAGAAAAGTATGCGCTCAATTGCGCGAAAATGCAAACAGTTTTCTTCTCTATTCAGGGATTTCTTGCGCGGATTCCGGGCTCGAGCCGGCCTAGATCACGGTCTTGATCAGCCCGAGGGCGGCGGCCGTCATCACCAGTCCGACAACCGTAATCACGGCCGCGGACATCACCGGGAGCATGCGGAAGAACGGACTGCCGGCCACCTTCGGAGCGCCGGGGAGGAGATCCTTGGCATAGAGCACGGCGCACCCGATGGCGATCAGAACCAGCGCCAGGCCTAGGCTGAAACTGACGAGCAGGAGGAGGCCCAGGCCGGCGCGTCCGATGGCGATGGAACTCAGCAACAACACGAGGGCGGAAGGGCAGGGAACCAGTCCGCCGCTGACGGCAAGGCCGACCAGGCCTGCCATGGTCACTTCGCCTTCGATTGTGTGGGAATGCCCGCTAGGTCCGTGATGATGGGCGTGATCGTGATCATGCCCGTGGTGGTGATCATGGGGATGCGGATGATCGTGAGGGTGATCATGCTGGTGAGCCGAGTGTGCGTGGGCGTGCGCGAGTTCGTGATCATCCTCATGATGGTGATGGCGCGGAGCCGGCACGGCGAGCCGCTTCAATCGCTGATAAAAGAGGGATGCGCCGATCACTACGATGGTCAAGCCGGAGAGCGTCCCCAGAACCGGGTAAATCTTATCCGGGACGACATACTTCGAAAGAAATAGCGTTCCCAGCCCCAGGAGAAATACGCTGATGGTGTGCGTAAAGGTGACCATTCCACCGAGAAACAGCGCGTGGCTGAGATTTCCGCGGGACCCGACGAGGTAGGCCGCCACTATTGTCTTGCCATGCCCGGGCGACAGGGCATGCATGGCCCCGAACCCGAATGCGAGCGCCAGACCCAGCAGCATGGCGGTGATGCCCAAATCCTGCCGGGTGAGCAGCCTTGACAGCGAATCGCCTTGTTGCGGCATGGCCGCGCCCTGCCCCGGAGCGACGGGTGAAGACTGGGTCTGCGCGGCCAGGACGAACCGCGCCTGGGGGATGGCGGCTTTTTCCGCCGGGCGCGCGTGGGGCGCAAATATAGAAAAAATGAGCAGGAGCGGGATGCGCGGGTTCATTACAATGGAGAATACGGAATTCTCTCTCGCACGGATGTATGCGCAACGTCGTAACGGCAAGTGATATCCCCCTTTCCGGGGAGTTGAAGATTGCAATCGGGACCATTGTAACTCCCTCGGCGGCGGACCTCGCCCGCGACCGGGGCGTGGTTCTGCGCGAGGTGCGCGCGGACGAGTTGAACGGG
>JADLBG010000203.1 GCA_020847895.1 Bryobacterales bacterium | reverse complement strand
GCGCGGGCGAGTTCGGCCACACTCGGGCGGGCGCGGCCGGCACGGCATGCAAATGCGGAAGCTTCGGATGCCTGGAGGCAGTGGCCGGAAGCCCCGCGCTGGCGAGCCGGCTTCGCGAAATCCTCCGCGAGGGAGCGCCCTCGTCGGCGCTGGGGCTGGCCGGCGGCGATGCTTCGCGGGTCACGGGCCGGGATGTGCTCAAAGCCGCGCGGTCAGGGGACAAAGTGTGCCTTCTGATTGTCGAGGAGATGTCGCGCCATCTGTCTGCCGGCCTCGCCAATATGGTGAATCTTCTGGATCCCGCCCGTATCGTTCTCGACCAGCGGCTGGAGATTTGCGGCCCGGAATTTCTCGACCAGATCCGCCGCGCCATCCGGCTGCAGGCGCTGACCCACCTTACCGAAGACCTCGTCGTTTGTTACGGAAGGGTAGGCGTGGAAGCCGGAGTGCTCGGCGCGGGATTGCTCAGCCTGGACGCGCTGTTTGCCATCCCTGAATTGAAGCCGCCGCGGTTTCTGGTGGAACCGGAAGCCGTCAGCGCCATGCAGGAGCAACGCAGCGCGGGAAACTCTTCGATTCCAACATGACATTTCAAATTGACGGCATCGTACCAATCGTTCCAACTCCGTTTGAGGCAAACGAGGAAATCGCCTGGGATGACCTCGACCGTCTGGTTGACTTCGCCGTAACCAGCGGCGCCTGCGCCATCTGTCTACCCGCCTACGCGAGCGAGTTCTACAAGCTTTCCGAAGAAGAACGCCTCGCCGTGGTGAAGAGGGCAGTGACGCGCTCGAACGGACGCGTTCCTGTGATCGCACAGGTGAACTACCCATCCGTGAAACATGCGGCGGCCGCGGCGGCCCGCGCGCGCGAAGCCGGAGCGTCCGCGATATGCTCGGCCGCGCCGCGGCTGTTCGCATTGCCGGAATCCGATCTGCTTGCCTACTTCGACGGCCTGCTGAGGTCGATGCCGCTCCCATTCGTGCTGCAGGACTTCAATCCCGGCGGACCTTCGCTCAGCGTTGCGGCGCTCGCCCGCCTGCATCGCGAGCACCCTCATTTCCGTTACGTAAAACTGGAAGAGCCCCTGATGGCGGTGAAGGTAGCCGCCATCCGGGAGGCGACAGACGGAGGCCTCGGCGTATTGGAGGGCTGGGGAGGCATGTACACGATGGAACTCGCGCCCGCTGGCATTGCTGGTGTCGTGCCTGGATTGGCATTGACAGACCTCCTCTGCCACGTCTTCCGCCTGGCCCGGCAGGGGCGCGGCGAAGAGGCCCGGCCGTTGTTCGAGGGGATCCTCCCGCAGATTCTCTACAGTCTCCAGAACATGGAACTCTTCCACTACGCCGAGAAGCAGCTATTGAAGGCGCGCGGCGTGCTGCGAAACACAACTGTGCGCAAGGCGACGCTGACACCCGGGCCGCACGAGCAGGAATACATCGCGCGGCTCAACACACGCGTGCTCGAACTTGTACAGACTTTGGAGGACTTTTCTCATGCCTGAACCCGTAATTCCAAGACCCGAGAAACTGCCTGTCGGAGTGGCCGGCCTCGGGCTGATGGGAACCAGCATCACGGCGTGCCTGCTGGCGGCGGGCCACCCCGTCACCGCCATCGAATTGAAGGCGGAACGGCGAGCCACAGCCCGGCGCCGCCTTTCCGCATTGCTTACCGAAATGAGCAGGGAAGGCCTGTTCCGCGGGTCGGTCAAAGGCGCGCTGGACCGTTTTCAGGCGAGCGGCGATGTCGCGCGCCTCGAGGGCACGGGGCTGGTGATCGAGGCCATCTATGAAAACCTCGAACAGAAGCGCGAACTGCTGGAGAGCATCGAGGCAATCGTCGGCCCGAAGGCGCCCATCGGGTGCAACACATCCGCCATCCCAATCTCGCTTTTGCAGCAATCCGCCCGCAATCCGAAACGGATTCTGGGAATTCACTGGGCCGAACCCGCGCACACCACTCGTTTTCTTGAAGTGATCTGCGGTAAGGAAACCTCACCGGCGCTCGCCCGCCGCGTTGTGGCACAGGCGCGCTACTGGGGCAAGGAACCGACTCTGGTCCGCCGCGATATCCGGGGATTCATCACCAACCGCTGCTTCTATGCGCTGCTGCGGGAGGCGCTCTACCTGGTGGAGCAGGGCTACGCCACGGTAGCCGATGTCGACCGATCCCTGCGCAACGATCTCGGCTACTGGATCACGTTCGCCGGACCCTTTCGTTTCCTGGACCTTACCGGCATTCCCGCCTACGACGCCGTGGCCACGGATCTCTTCCCCGAACTATCCAACGCCAAGGAGGTCCCCGCGCCTTTGCGGCGCCTGGCGAAAGCAGGGGCCAAGGGAGTGGCGAACTCGCGAGGCTTTTACAAATATAGCCACGGCCAGGCGGAACGGTGGGAAAAACTCTTCCTCGAATTCAGCTATCGCATCCGCGCCCTCGCCCAGGACTATCCGGAAGACGTGGGCGACCGGCCCCAAAGACGGCCCAAGAGAAAGCCGCGCTCATGACCGGCGTCATACGCCGGGCCACGGCAACGCCGGTCTCCGTGCCCGCCAAACCCGACAGCCTGCATTCGCCCGGCATCGAGGATGCCGGCGCCGAATTCGCGCGCCGCTACTACATGGGCTCCACATGGACCGCATTCCCCCTGGAAGTGAAATGGATTGTGGAGATGGAAGACGATGCGGGACGCGTGGGGATCGGTGAAACCTATCGCGGCGCGACTCGCGAGCAGGTGGAACAGGCTCTGCGCGCGGTAGTGAGCCGGGATGTCTTCCATCTCAACTGGCGCTGCCTGCCGGTGGATGGGATCCGGGTTTATGACGCCATCGAAAGCGCCGTGCTGGACCTGGCCGGGCAGGCGGTGGATCTACCCGTTTATCAACTGCTGGGCGGCGCCGTGCGCGACAGCGTCGAGTGCAGCGGGTGGACCGGCCGGCGGACCGCGGAGGATGCCGCCAGGAAAGCGCGCGAGGCCATGCTGCGCGGCCATCGCGTCTTCAAGTTCAAGTGCGCTTCAGACGACAATGTGCGCGAATGGACCGAAGCCATCTACAAACGCTGCGGCGGCGGCATCCGTGTCCTGTTGGATCCCAATCAGCGCTGGAACGACGTGGCGACGGCCCTGCGGCTCATGGAAGGCGTGCGCCCGGAGACGATGTTCGCACTGGAAGATCCCATCCGCCGCACGGATCTTGCAGGCTTCCGTGAGTTACGCAGCCGTCTGGGGATCCCCGTGTATCTGCACATCGTCTTGCCCTATGACCAGCGTCCAAGCGAGATGCTCGACGCATTGAGCCTCGATGCGGTGGACGGCTTCAACTTCAATGGCTCCATGTTCCGGTTCGTGGAACTCGCGGCCGCCGCCGCCTTTGCGGGTCTCCCATGCTGGCACGGCAGCGAGGTGGATCTGGGAATCCTCGAGGCGTCCGCGCTGCACGCCTGCGCCGCCGCGCCCGCGTGTACTCTCCCCTCGGATATTTTCGGCGAACTGGTGCGGGAAGACGATCTCATCGAGCCGCCGATTGGATTCTCGCAGGCGCATGCGGCCGTGCCGCGGGGCGCGGGACTCGGCGTGCGGCTGGACCGGCCGGCGCTCGAGCGGTATCAAGCCGGGGAGCCGGTTCAAATGTGATCTACGCCGGCTTCACGGAAATCCTTGCCTCGAGAAAATGTGATTCAATTGAGTCAAGCTCAGGATGACCACTCGACGAGATCTCCTCAAGGCCGCCGGCGCGCCGGTTTCTTCGTCCTTGTGGGCGGCGCGCAAGGTTCCGAAGCCCGGCGGGATCAAGGCGTTCTGCATCGATTTCAACTGGCACTGGCAGGAAGGGAAGGCGCTGTGGATCAACTCTTTCGCCAAGCCCGGCCACTGGGCCGGCGCTGATCCGCAAGAGCACGTGGAGTGGTATGCCGCGCTGGGAGCCAACGTCATCCAGACCTTTGCCGTCTCCTGCAACGGCTATGCCTGGTACAAGGGCGGCGACGTGCCTCCGCAACCCGGCTTGAAGTATGACTTCCTGCCGGATATGATCCGGCTCGGCCACAAGAAGAACATGCTGGTGATGGGGTATTTTTGCGCGGGCGCCAACACCAGGTTTGCGCAAGACAATCCGCGCCTCAGCTATGGCACGCCGAGCACCTTGCACATCCCTTTTACGGATGAATATCTCGCGTTTCTTTCGCGCTCCATCTCCGGCGCCGTACGGCGCACGGGCATGGACGGCTTCATGATTGATTGGATCTGGAACCCCAATCCCAATCTGCGCAAAACAGGCTGGATCGAGGCCGAACAGAAGCTGTACACGCAACTCACCGGAAAGCCTTTTCCCGCCGGCGGACCGGCAACGGCCGATGTGCTCTCGTATGAGCGCAAGGCCATGGAGCGGTGCTGGCGGGCGGTGCACAAGGCGGCTAAGGATGCGCGCCGCGACTGCATTGTCTGGCTATCGTGCAGCAATCTTTCCGCGCCCACCGTCGACGGCGCCGCCTGGTTGAAGGAAACCGACTGGGTGATGAACGAATCTCCGAACCGCGCCTATTTCGATGCGGCGCGCAAGGTGGTGGGAGAACGGACACGCATGCTGCAATGCCTTGTGGGCTGGGTTCAGCATGACGCGGGGGCCTACCTGGCGGACTCCACCACCAAAGGCATTGATCTTTACGGGTTCGCCGAGCCTGGGGACAACTCGCTTCCGTTGCCGGTTGACGAATACCTCAAGCGCGGCCCGGCCGGTTTCCAGGGTTCGGATCGGGTTTCCGCCAACGACCGCAATATCGCCGCCCTGGCGCGCTTTTACAGGGGCATGGCGCCGCGATGAAGATCAGCGACATCCGGATCCGCGTGTGCCGCACGCCACACTCCGCGATGACTGATTCGGAAATGCGCGCCGGCGGAGCATCGAGCTTCGATTTCCTGGTGGTCAGCATGACAACGGACGAAGGCGTCCAGGGCCACTCGTTCGGATTCGCCGGCAGGGGCGCCCGCATGGCGGGTGAAATTGCCGGCCAGGCGATGAAACCGTTCTTCCTTGGCAAAGACCCGCTGGCGAGAGAGAGACATTACCAGGAGTTCCGGACCTACGACCGCTGGTGGAATCATGTACCCATTTACAGCTACGGTCCGTTCGACATCTGCCTGTGGGATATAGCGGCCAAGATCGCGGGCCTTCCGTTGTACAGGCTGCTCGGTGAATCCCGTGAGAAGGTTCCGGTGTATGCGAGTTCCTTCGTGCTGGAGGGGCCGGAGGCCTATGCGCGGCAGGCTCTGGCGGTGAAGAAGCGCGGCTGGCATGCCTATAAGGTGCACCCGCCGGGCGATTTCGACCTTGATCTGGAGATCTACCGCGCGTGCCGGGAAGCCGTGGGCCCGGGATTCAAACTGATGGCGGACCCGGTTTGCGCCTACAACCATCAACAGGCTCTGCGCATGGGGCGAAGCCTCGAAAAACTCGATTACTACTGGCTGGAAGAGCCACTGTACGATACGGACTTCGGCGGACTGCGCAAACTCGCCGCGGCGCTGGACATTCCGATTTGCGGCACGGAGGTTCTCGCCGGGAACCACTACGCCATCGCGGAGTGCATCGCCACCGGAGTGGTGGATATCGTCCGCAGCGACGTGTCCTGGAAACACGGGGTCACGGCGGTGATGAAGACGGCTCATTTGGCCGAATCATTCGGCATGAACTGCGAGTTGCACACCGCGATCTACCATCCCCTGGAAGTAGTGAACCTCCATTGCTGCTGCGCCATGAGCAATTGCGAATTTTTTGAACTCCTGTACCCGGTGGAATACATGAACTTTGGAATGCGCGCGCCGTTGAACATTGATGCGCAAGGATATGCTCACGCGCCTGAGGCTCCCGGCGCCGGCTTCGATCCCGACTGGGACTTCATCGAGAACGCAACAGTGGAGGTGTTCTAAATGCGCGGGAGAGTGAAGAGGGCAGGCGCCCTCAGCAGAAGGGAATTTCTGGCAACCGCCGCGGCGTCGCCGGCGCTGGGCCAGAATCCGAGTGGAGCATGGAAGGGCCGCCGCGTGTATGTCGTGCCGAACTTCCACCCGGCCAGTTGCGGCTGGCTGACCAACTTTTCAAAGGAGCGTGTTTATTGCGCCAATAGCTACTTCGACCATCTGGACCGGGTCCGGGACGATCCGCAATATGCCTTCGTCCTCTCGGAAGTGAACAACATGATCGCCATGATGAACTTCAAGCCGGAGAGGATGCCCGAGTTGAGGAAGGGAATTCAGGAGCGCCGCGTGGAACTCGTGAACGGGTTCTTCCTGGAATCGACCATCAATCTCTCCGGTGGGGAGGCGCTGGTCCGGTTGGGGGTGGAGGGCCTGCGCTGGCAGGAGAAGATTTTCGGGGTGCGGCCACGCTTTGCCTGGACCATCGACGTCTGCGGCACGCACGACCAGATGGCGCAGATTTCAGCGGGGCTTGGCCTGGAAGCGATGGTCTATACGCGAAAGAACCCGACGGGGAGCGCGGTTCATTGGTCTGTCTCGCCGGATGGCTCGCGCGTGCTCTCCCTCTCGCCTGGCCATTACAGCGAATTGCAACTCGTAATGAAAACCCTGGAACCGCTAACCAGCGCGCAGATGGCCGAAGTGGAAAACTTTATCGCCGGCAAGTTGAAGATCACGCCGGAAGCGGCTCCGGTTCTGGTGCTGGCGGGTTCCGCCGACTACGCGCTGGCGCCTCTGCGCAAGGAATACCCGAGTGAGTTTCTTGCCCAGTGGAGGCAGAACCCGGAACACCCGGAGATACGTTTCTCCATCCTGAGCAAGTACGTGGATGAACTGCAGGCATTGGACCGGGCTGGCAAGCTGAAGATCCCTTCGATGCTGGGAGGCACGGCCTACGATTTCAATTCCTTCTGGATCGAATGCCCGCGGGTCAAGGCATCGTACCGCAAATGCGAACACCTGCTGCAGGCAGCCGAATCGTTAGCCGCGGCCGCGAGTCTGAAGACAAAGCACGTGTATCCGGCCCAGGACCTGTACAACGCCTGGACCCTCCTGTTCCTGAACATGGATCGCAACACGTTGTGGGGCTCGGCCGGCGGCATGGTCTTCGAGCACCAGGCATCATGGGACGTCAAAGACCGGTTCGAGTGGGTGGAGAGGAACTCCTCTTCCGCGGCCGAGGCTGCCGGAGCGGCACTGCTTTCGACGGGCGAGGGCATCGGCCTGTACAATCCGCTGAACTGGAAGCGCGGAGACCCGGTGCTTCTGCCGCAAGGACTGGATGGCGTGCCCGGACAGTCCGCCGGCGGGG
>JADLBG010000202.1 GCA_020847895.1 Bryobacterales bacterium | reverse complement strand
GTTCCTACTCCGCTCCACTGTGTGTGGTTGAAGAGATTGAAGAACTCAGCCCGGAACTGTAGCGCGATGTTCTCGCGCAGATCCGTCCGCTTGCTGAAGGAAAGGTCCCAATTGTTGATGCCCGGACCGGTAATAATGTTCCGGCCCGAGTTGCCGAAGACGCCGAGCGCGGGCAGAGCGAACGAACCCGTGCTGAACCACGCCAGTTTCTGCTTCGAGACGGTCACCGGCGAAACAAGGTCCGCCCGCTGCCCGCCGCCGCCCGTGCCCGCGCGATCCGGCGAGATCCCAATGCTGAACGGGTTTCCGGTCTGAAAGTTCGTGATCCCCGAAACCTGCCAGCCGTGCAGCGCTTTCCGCTGCCATCCCTGCAAGTTGCGCGCGAAAGGCAACTCCCAGATGTAGCTGGCAATCAGCATGTGCCGCCGGTCAAAGTTCGACAGCCCGCGTATCGTACGGTACGACGAGTAGATGTCATAGGGTGAAACGGCGTCGTCGATCGACTTGCTCCACGTATAGGAGCCCTGCACGCTGAATCCACGAGAGAATCGCCGCACCACCGAGCTTTGCAGGGAATGGTACGTCGAATTTGCGGTCGTATTATAGGCGGTAATGCCGGCGAATCCCGGGAACGGACGCAGTGCGTTGGCGCTCACGGCCCCGGTGGCGATCTGCGTACTGGGCATCGGCTGATTCCAGTCTCTGGTGCGGATCAGATGGTTTCCCTTCGACCCGACATAGCCCACCATCACCACCAGGTCTCCACGAAACTGCCGCTGCACGTCCAGCGACCACTTTTGCAGGTACGGCACATCCCACGGCGAGGTCATGGTGACGATCGTGCTCGGGAAGATGCGCCTCGTTCCCCCCGCCGGGTTGGAAAAGCCGGTGTTGTAGATCGAAATGCTCCGGTTGAACGGATAGTTGTTCCGGGTGCTCGAGATGAACTGCGACCAACGGTCGTGGAACATCCCATAGCCTCCGCGCAGCACGGTGCGATTGTCGCTGGTGAGAACATAGGAGAATCCCACCCGGGGAGCAAATGTGTTGTAGCGCGAGTTCGTCGTGGCGTAGCCGTAGGGATTGTCCTTGGCTCCGGCTACGATGATCCCGTTGCCGAAGTTCTCCGTGCCAAGCACCACCTCGCCATTCGCGAGAACCTTGGCCGCATGTGCGCTGTCAAAGCGGCTCGGATCGAAATAGGAAACCAGCCCGTCATTGCCGTGCTCCGGCTGGAAGAATTCCCACCGGACGCCCGCTGTTACGGTCATCCGGGAAGACATGCGGTACTGATCCTGGATGTACAGTCCAACGTCTGTGAACACTGCCGCTCCGCTCCGGTGGTCCGATGTTTCCGTGTAGGAGTAAGCGGAGCCCGTCAGCAGATCGGCCAGCGCGTCATTGGTCGCCGAAGCATTAAAGGAGAAGGTGCCGTTGTTGTTGATCGCGCTCGAATTCTGCCGCTTGCTGTCGTGGCTGATCGTGCCCCCGAACTTCACCACGTGTTTGTCGTGAATCCAACTCACGTTGTCCATCACTTCGAACGTATAGTGCGAAATGTTTTGCGGCCAGTTGATGGCAATGCTCGCGTAGCTTTGCGCCATGCTGATCGACGGGATGAATCCGCCCGAATCGGTCACCGTGTCGAAATAGCGCGGCACCTTGAAATCAGCGGCGCGCAACCGCGACGCCGCCGGCTCCGTCGAGATGGCCATCGAGCCGTGATACCAGGCGCCGGTAATCTGGTTCAGCAGCGTGGGCCGTATCGTCCAGTTGAGCGACGTATTGGCGGTGTACATGATATGCGCCTGCTGTGATGCCGCCACATCCGGCATGGGATTGCCGGCGAAAAGCCCGAACGGGCTGTCCAGGCGTGTGCTGTCGATGTTGTAGCGACCGAACCACGTGAGATTGGGCTTGATGTTGTAGTCCAGTCTGCCCAGGGTGGAACGGTATCGCGTACCGTCCGGCGCCGACGAGGTGAAGTTCAACGCCCCTTGCTGAAAGCCCGGCGTGGGCCGTGCGTAGTACGTCTTCAACAACGCCAGCGCATTGGCGTCAAGTCTCGCGGTTGGAATGCGGTTGGCCGCGAAAGGATTGCCCGTCAGCGGATCCTTGATGATGCGGCCCCCGGCGAAATCTCCCGCCATTTGGGCATCGGTGGGCACGATGGCCGTCCTCGTGCCCGTGGTCTGAATGATCCGCCGGTATTCGTTCGAGAGGAAAAAGAAAAGCTTGTCGCGTTTGATCGGGCCGCCGAACGTCCAGCCGAAATTGTTGTAGCGGTTCTTCGGCTTGGCCGCCGCAAAAAAATTCCGCGCATCCAGATGGTCATTGCGGAAAAATTCGAACACGGTTCCGTGATACGAGTTGGTTCCTGACCGCGTGATGACGTTCACCTGCGCGCCCGAATTCCGGCCGAATTCCGCCGAATACGCATTGCGCTCGATGTGCACCTCGGCGATGGCGTCCAGGTTCACCATCGTGAGGTTGTTTCCGTTGTACGTGTCCACGTTCCGCCCGCCGTCGAGCAGCCAGTTGTTGGAACTCTGCTGCCCGCCGTTGAACGAGAACGGGACGCTGGTGTTCGATCCGAAACCCGGCTGTTGCGCCTGGTTCGACGCCACGCCCGGTTGCAGCGTGATCAATTGCGTGAAGCTGCGCGTGTTCAGCGCCAGTTCCTGCACTTGGGAACCGTAAATGGTCGAGTTGACGTTGGCCGAGGCCGTGTCCACCTGCGCCACTGTTTCATCCACGTGCACTGTTTCGCTGACTGATCCGATTTTCAGATCTCCATCCACGCGCAAGGATTGCCCCGCGCTGATCGCCACATCGGTGTGCACTGTCTTTTGAAAACCGGTCTTTTCAAACTCGATCTTGTAAGTGCCCACGGGGATTTGCAGCAGTTGATAGTTTCCCTCCGCGTCGCTCCGGGTTTCCCGGGTGAAGCCGGTGGTTTCGCTCGTCACGCGAACGCTTGCGCCGGGAATCGCCGCGCCTGTCTGGTCGCGAACGCTTCCCAGAAACGTCCCGGTGTTGATGGATTGCGCGGAGAGATAGAAGGTGAGAAAACCACAAGTGAGAAGAATACGAATGATGACTTGGTTCATTGCGACTCCTGTTATGAAAGCGGTAATTCAAGTCTATCGCGAATCGATGAAAATCTGAACCGCGGTCAGGAGCCCCGCGTCCGATTTTGATTTCGCTGAGCCTACCGTGCATCCCCGTTCGCCTCATGCCCGGCCGCGAACTTCGCCCACTTGTCTGCCAGCTTCGGATCCGGCGGAACCCCCGCCCCGCCCCGGTAAACCATGGCCGCGTTGCCTGCCGCCGGCACGTGCCCGCCTTCCGCCGCCTTCACCCACCACTCCGCCGCCTTTGCGAAATCCTGCTCCACGCCCTTTCCCACCGCGTACATCATCCCCACGGCCGCTTCCGCCGGAACATACCCCAACCCGGCGGCTCGAAGCGTGGACTGAAACGCCCGCGCCGGATCTTTCCGCGCCGCTTCGCGCGTTCTGAGATCGTAGCCAAGCAGACTGGCGCCGCCCTTGCAAAAGAGATCCTCGGCCTCTCCACTGGTTCTGCCCGAAGCGCACACGTCGTAATCCTTCAGATACCCGGCGTTCTGCATGGTGATCTCGTCAAGCCACCGCGGCCAGCCGCCGGGAGGCGCCTTACGCTCCGGTCTCCCCGAATCGCCGCGAAATTCCCGGTCGCGAATGGGAGCCAGGACATTCGAGGCCATGACGCGCAACTCCTCGTCCTTGCTCTCCAGCATCGCTACAAGCGTTTGAAAGACCTGCGGATCCTGACGCACTCCGTTCACCTGCAAGCGCGCGGACTGCGCCAATCCATCGACGGCGCTCACCGTGTCCCGCGCGTCCACCGCTTTTTCCGGGTGCATCGCCAGGCCGATCAGCGCCTGCTGTGCCGCCGCCGATCGCCAGTTGCCGTACATCGCCAGCGCGCGGAATGCCGCGGCGCGCACCTGCGGCGAGGGGTCCACTGCCTTCGCGCCCAGTGCTTCCACGGTTGCCTCGTCGAAGATCGCATGGGCGCAGGTCCGGGCCGCCGCCGCGCGAACCTTCTCTTCAGGAGAGTTCAGCAGCTTTCGCACCACGGCGCCCGCGGGAGCCCCTCCCACCAGCGCCAGGTCCGGGAAGTAGCCCGCCGCCGGAACATTCCCCTTCGCGCGCGCCCCTTCGCGCGCGAGGAGTTGCTGCTCCTCTGGCGAGAGCGGGATGGTCTTGTTGCGAAGCCGCGTAGCCCACGCGATGGCGTCATCATTGCTCTCCGGATGGTAGGTCCGCGCCCCCAGATCATCGAACTCGCGATAGATCACGTGATACCCCTTGGCCCTCACGCGGCTGTACGTATCGCGAACCGTGGTCAGGTGATGCGCCAGGTCCCTGCGGCCGAGAACCATGTAAAACTCCGGCGCGGCGTTCACAAAATCGATAGGCTCGTGGAGTTCGGAAGGCATCCTCCACCAGCCCCAGCTATAGCTGATCGCGGCCGTCACCAGGTCCGGATGCAGCATCGTAAACTCCCCCGAGATCTTGCCGCCTTCGCCCTTGCCGTACATGTAAATCCGCCGCGGATTCACAGGGTAGGTCTTCCTGGCCCACGCAATCAGCTTCCCGATCGGCTCGTGATCCGCCGCTCCGAACTTTCGTCCCCGCGGATGACCCGCCAGCAGCACATACCCATCATTCAGCCCCAACCGCCTCAGGGCTTCCCTCACCGGGAGGATCTCGTCTCCGGTCGGGTGGTCATGCTCCGGAAAACACAGAAACAATCCCACCTGCCTGGAAGGATCGGTCGTGCCCGCGGGCGCGATCCCCTGGGGCGCCTCCACCGCGTAGCGGATGATGGTTTTCCCGCTCTCATCCTTCAGTTCATTCTCTTCCGTCACCGGCATCCACGCGGTCAACGCCGCGGCGCATGCCAGCGCCAGTGTCATACATCGAAAGCAGTACCCAGATTTCATAAGGCGTGTTTACGTTGACTATACACCACGCCGCCTTCTGCCTCCTGTATTCTGTCTTCATCCTCTTATGAACACGCCGAACCGTCGCGCATTTTTTATGCTGCTCAGCGCTCTCGCCCTGCCTGCTCCCGCCTCCGCCGCTGAAAACAGAACCACACCCGGCGAGCTTGTCGTCGATCCTCCCACTCTCATCAATCTCGGCTTTGAATGGTTGATCGAAGGCGACGACAATCGCAACGCCGCGGTGGAAGTCTCCTACCGCAAGGCAGGTGATTCCGCATGGAAACAGGCGCTGCCGCTGCTTCGCCTCCAGGGAGAGCAAATCTACCAGCCTCAGGGCGTCTTCCAGGTGGTCACTCCGAATATGTTCGCCGGCAGCATTCTCGATCTGGACCCCGGCACGCGGTATGAGGCCCGCTTCGTTCTCTCCGATCCGGATGGCATCCCCAACGGCGGGGGAAAAAGTGTGACCAGGACGGTTACCGTCAGCACCCGCCCCGAACCGAAGCCCTACGCTGGAGGCAGGGTTTTCCACGTCTACCACCCGGACTACAAGGGTCCCAGGCAAGAGCCGGCTTTCGACGCCGTCATGTGCGCCTACAACTACTATTGCGGGGGCGGGGACACCGTCACCGCGGGCCGTCCTCGGGTCAAGCCGGGAGACATGATCCTCGTCCACGCGGGCGTCTACAAATATTACCCTGAATACTACGGCAGCGTGATGAAGTTTCCCGCTGTCCTGAACGACCACTCAGTAAATGCCACCACGCCCTTCGAAGGCACTTACTATCTCACCGCCAGCGGCACGGAGGAAAGACCCATCGTCATCAAGGCCGCCGGCGACGGCGAAGTCATCTTCGACGGCAACGGCAACTTCAACCTGTTCAATGTCAAAGCGGCGAATTACAACTACTTCGAGGGAATCACCATCCGCAACACGGACATCGCGATTTGGGCCGGAACGCAATTCATCGCCGGTTCCAAGGGACTTACCGTCAAGCACTGCCGCTTTGAAAACGTCAATATAGGCATTTTTACGAACTATTCCGGCTCGAGTAACTTCTACATCGCCGACAATTACTTTCACGGCCGCGATGACCCCAATCATCTCCTTGGCTGGAACGGCGCCTTCTGGGCTCCCTTCAACGGCGTCGACGGCCAGAAATTCCCTCCGGTGATGGCCTCCTACACCGCGGTCAGGCTCTACGGGCCCGGCCACGTCGTCGCCTACAACTACATCGCCGATTTCCACGACGGCGTCGACATTGAAACTTACGGAAATCCTGACGGCTCCCATGCCGTCGACGGGCCTTTCTATCCCCCCAGAGACAAATGGGACCGCCGGCCCGTCTCCATCGATTTCTACAACAACTACATGACCAACTTTCACGACAACGCGTTCGAGATTGATGGGTCCATGCATAATATCCGCGTAATGCGGAACATGATTCTGAACTCGGCTTCCCACCCTTTCTGCAACCAGCCTTCCCTGGGAGGCCCCACCTATTGGATACGGAACATCGCCTACCACGCCCCCGGCGGATCCACCAGGCTCACCACCGGCTCGGCCGGCGTGCTCTTTTACAACAACACCATCCTTACGGAAACCTCCGCCTCCTTGGCAGGTAATGTCCACTGGCGGAATAACCTGATGCTCGGGGAAAATTCCGCCCCCGCAATCCTCGCCGTCAACACCACCACCAACTACAGTTCCTCCGACTACAACGGATTCCGCCCCAACCCCGGCGCCGAAATCGCATTCCAATGGAATTCGCCGCCATGGAAGGTCCCGGCCGATTACGGCAGTCTGCGCCGCGCCGGCCCCTTCCGCGGCAGACCTCCATCCAACCCGGCCTTCGAAACGCGCCAGTTCGCCTCATTGGCCGATTACAGCCAGGCCACTCAACAGGACCGGCACAGCATTACCGTGGACTACGGCATCTTTGTCAACGTCCCCCGTCTCGACGCGAAGGATTCCTCCAGGGTGCAGAAGTTGTACAAGGCCGAAGACCTGGATTTCCGGCTCAAGCCGGCCTCCGCCGCGGTCGATCGCGGAGTTGTGCTCCCCAACATCACCGGCAATTTCTCCGGCGAAGCTCCCGACTTGGGCGCGTTGGAAGTAGGCCAGGCCCCGCCTCATTACGGTCCACGGCCATGGACCCGGTAAAAGAAACCCGGTCAACGGCCGCGGATCTGGTTTACAATCCTTCCAGGTGAGGACCCAACGCATGAACCATCCCGCTCTGAGCCGCCGGCGCCTGGTCGGTACCGTATTGGCCGCTTCCGCGGCGAACTACTCGAAGGTGCTCGGCGCCAACAATCGTCTGCGCGTCGCCAATATCGGCTGCGGACGGCGTGGCTTGCTGAAGGAACTGATCCAGGTCAAGGACGCAGTCAACATCGAAATTGCCGCCGTGTGTGATACCTGGCGGCAGAAGCGCGAGAAGGCCGCCGCCGACGTCAAGGAATTCACCGGCGCCGATCCGTTCCAGACCGCGCATTTCGCCGAAGTGCTGGCGCGCAAAGACATCGATGCCGTCGTCATCGGCACGCCGGACCATCTGCACTGCGCCATGCTCATCGAGGCGATCAAGGCCGGCAAGGATGTCTACGTCGAAAAGCCGCTGGCCATGAACATGCGCGAACTCATCCGCGCCTATGACGCCGTCAAGCACTCGGACCGCATCGTGCAGATGGGCACCCAGATGCGCAGCTATCCCAACTCGGTGGGCGCAAGAAAAGCGATCGCCGCCGGGGAACTGGGCAAGATCCTCAAAGTCGAGCAGGTCCGCAACGGCTACAGCCCCTACTGGATGAGCTATGGCGGAAGCGCATTTCAGGGCCAGAAACCCGAGGAAGCCGACGTGGATTGGAAGGCCTTCCTCGGCGACCGCAAGGCGCGGCCCTTCGATCCCGCGCAGTATCAGGGCTGGTATGGCTTCCGCGAGTTTTCGCGCGGCCCCCACACCAACCTCATGGTCCACTTCATCGACATGGTGCACTACGCCACCAGCACCGGCCCTCCCGGCCGCGTCGTGGCGCTGGGAGGAATCTACCGCTGGAAGAACGAGTTCACCAACCCCGATTCCGTCGAGGTCGCGCTCGAATATCCCGAGGGCTTCCTCGTCCGCTACTGCACGGTCTTCGGCACCGGGGCAGGGAACTACGCCAAATGGTTCGGCACTCGCGGCACGTTGGACGCCAGGAACCTCTCACCGTCGCAGAAGTGGGTGGTGTCGGGCCAGGGCTCCGGAGAACCCGACCGTGTCACGGGAGAAGTGGAAATTGCACCTGTGGACACTGTGCCCCACATGCAGAATTTCCTCGAGTGCGTCCGTACCCGGCAACAGCCCATCGCGCCCATCGAAGCCGGTTATGCCCACTCGGTGGCGGTCATCATGGCCGACGAGGCGCTCACCACGGGCCGGCGGATGGTGTACGATCCCGCCAGGCGCGAAGTTCACCCGGGCTAGATTGAGCCAAATTGTATCGAACTGGTGGACC
This sequence comes from Bryobacterales bacterium, assembly GCA_020847895.1. GTDB lineage: Bacteria > Acidobacteriota > Terriglobia > Bryobacterales > Bryobacteraceae > CADEFT01. The sequence goes on along the minus strand of JADLBG010000202.1, from coordinate 6,917 downwards.
TCATCCAAAATGGATCATCGCCGACGGAAGATGTTTGCATCGGCGGTGCTGATGCCCTTGAGACGCCGTCGGGCGGGACAACAATGACAGTTGTGGATACGGCGCACGCAAGCAAGACGTCGGGTTGGGCGCGGATGGCGGCAAGTCATCCCCTTCTGGAATTTATCGACACCGCGCTTCGGGGATGCGGTCAGGTCATCTTCATGGACAACCCGCTGACCGGCTTCTTAAACCTCCTCGCCATGTTCTATGGAGCCTACGCCGGCGGAACAACCTACGCGGCTGCGATAGGCTCGGTCGCCGGCACGCTCGCGGCAACCGCGGCTGCCCGGTTGCTGCGAGCCGACCGCGGCGCGCTGCGCAAGGGGCTTTACGGATTCAACGGCATGCTGACGGGCGCGGGTATTGCGACTTTCCTTGACGCCTCACTGCTCATGTGGGTGGTACTGATCTTCGCCTCGGCCGTCTCGACCGTCGTCGCTCTTGCGGCGGAGAACCTGCTGCGGCCATGGAAGGCGCCCGGACTCACCTTTCCCTTCGTCCTGACGGTCTGGCTGGTGCTGCTGGCGGCCTACAAATTGCCAGGACTGGAGACCACCGGACTGCCCGTGGCCGCCCTGGTGTCAAGAGCCGAAACTGCCGGCGGCCTGTTCGACGCTGTTGGCTTGATTCGCGCCTCACTGGTCAGCGTCTCGCAGGTGTTTTTCGTCGCCGATCCCGTATCCGGCGCCATCTTCCTCGCCGCGCTCGCCGTTCACTCGCGCTGGTGCGCCGGCTTGGCGGCTTTCGGCGCCATCAGCGCCGTCTTTCTCGCGCTGCTGGCGGGCGCCGACAGGGCTGCGATCTCCCATGGCCTCTGGGGGTATTCTTCCGTCCTGACGGCTCCCGCGATCGGTTGCGTGTTTATGAAGCCTACCCCAGGTACGCTGTTCTACTGCGCCGCGGCCGCTTTGTTCACGGTCGTCGTGCAGAGCGCGGCTTCCGCGCTCGCGCAAACTGCCGGCGTTCCTCCGCTAACCTTCCCGTTCGTCTTCGCCACATGGCTGTTCCTACTCGCGCGGCCCGGGCTTGAACCGGACGCCGCGGGTTAGCGTTGGCGGGTTCAGGCGTTTGCGGCGGGTAATTATCCTCGCGCGGATTGAACTGGCGGAGGGTGAGGGATTCGAACCCCCGAGCGAGTCACCCCGCTAACGGTTTTCAAGACCGCCGCCTTCAACCACTCGGCCAACCCTCCGTGGTTCCACCCTAGCGAATATTGCCTGCCGTTTGCAAGATTCGGAGGTCCCCCTCCCAATCCGGCCGTCAAAGATATACAATCCCCCTATGCTTTCGAGAAGAAGTTTTCTGGCTCTCGCCGTCTCCTCCCCCGCCTGGGCGGCGGCGAAGATCGATGTCCCCACACGCAGCGTCCAGGTGGCGCGGGCGTTCAAATCCCCGGGTCCGAAACCGAACGGGCTACAGGCCACCGCCGAAGGGCTGTGGATTCTCGACCAGGGCGACAACCGCGTCTATCTTGTCGACTACAAATCCGGAAAGACCCAGCGCGCCTTCGACACCGACTCGAAAGCCGGCAGCGGCATCACCTTCGATGGAGAGGCGCTATGGCTCGCCTCCACCTACAGCCGCGAGATTATCCACTGTGACGCCAAAACAGGGAAGACCATCGCCAAGTTCGCCAGCCCCGGTTCCGGAGTGGTTGCCTGGGGCGAAGGACGCCACAGTCCGCTCGCTCCCCCGCCGAAACCCGCCCCCGCCGGTTCCGCCCCGAAGAAAGCCGCCGGTCACCGCCAGGCTACCGGAGCCCACGGCCTCGAATGGCGCGCCGGCAAACTCTGGATCTCCAATCCCCCCTCCCAGACCATCTACCGCATGGACCCCAAGGCGTGGAAGATCGAATTCCAATTCCCCACCGCCGGAGACCGCCCGCACGGCATCGCCTGGGAAGGCGAATATCTCTGGTGCACGGATTCGAATCTCAACGCCTTCTTCAAGCACGACACGAAAACGGGGAAGATCCTAGAGCGCATCCAACTCGCCGATAGCGATCCGCTCCCCCATGGAATGACCATCCATAACGGCTACATGTGGTACTGCGACGACGTCGGCGTTGTCTGCAAGTTCAAACTGCGCTAACCCCCCTTGACATCGTCCTCATAAGGGCACAGCATTGAGCCATGCCGGTAGTATCGCAGCACCAACGGCAGGATCCCGACAACCGCAGGGTCGTCTTTCTGGAAATACTCTCCGCATCTATCATCTTCGTGATCGTCGCTCTCGTTCTGGTGATGATCTTCCTTTACAAGCCTGCCTGAGAGGTGATAGACGTGGAAGGCTGATGAACCTGCTCCACCGCGCTCTTGACAAGCCGCGGACGCTTGCCCCGCGGCGCTGGCTCTTTCAGATCCACCTTTGGGTGGGAATCCTCGTTGGGCTGTACGCCATCGCCATCGGCGTCAGCGGCACAGTTCTCGTCTTCCGCGAGGAGATTGTCGAATCCTCGCTTCACCAGTGGCGCGGCGTCTCCGCTCCTCCAGGCGCGCCCCGCGCCTCTCCGGATGAAATCGTCGCGGCGGTCCGCAAGGCCGGCGGCTACCAAGGCACGCTCACCCTCGAGTTTCCCCAGGCGCCGGACCGCGCCATCGAGGCCACCTTCTTCACCCGCAACTTCATGCACTACGTCTTTGTCGATCCCTACCGGGCCCGGGTGCTGGCACAGGTGATTCCCGGGGGCCCCGCGCTACGCTGGCTCGATACCCTGCACAGCAATTTCTTCCTCAAGCGCCCCGGACGCGTCATCAACGGCATTGGCGGATTGCTTCTGGTCCTGCTGGCGCTCACCGGCATCTGCATCTGGTGGCCGGGGCGCAAGCTCTGGCGGCGCCGCATGATCATCGGCTTCCGCGCGCGCTTCAAGCGTCTCAATTGGGATGTCCACAACACGCTCGGCTTCTGGGGCCTCGCGGCTGTCGTCATCGTCAGTTTCACAGGCGCTTTCTTCACCTGGCCGCAAATCTACCGCGCCGCCGTGGACCGCTACTTCCCGCTCAGTAAATCCGAAGTTCCTCCGCGCGTCGAACGCCCGCCCGACGCCTCCCGTGTCCCCCTGGCCGCTCTGCTCGCCGCGGCCAACCAGGCTGTCCCCGAAGGCCCCGCCTGGCGCATCAATATTCCGGGCTCACCCAATGATCCGGTACGCGTGCTTAAGCGCGGCGGCGGCGACCCCCCTTACCGCACCGCCACCACCATCACGCTGAATCCCTACACTTCGCGGGTGCTGCGTGTCGATCGCTACGCGGACCACACCGCCGGCGACAAGATCTTCGCCTGGATCGGGCCGCTCCACACCGGCAACTTCGGCGGACTCCCGGTAAAACTCGTCTATGCCCTGATCGGCCTCCTCTTCCCCACGCTCTTCCTTACGGGATTCATCATGTGGTGGGATCGCGTGGTGATGCGCCGCTGGCGTGCCGCCCACCCGGCGCCCCGGAAGCAGGAGGCAACGGTGGAGGTCTGAGCGCGGCCGCCAGGTCCAGCGCCTCCTCGCGGCTGTGGATGCGCCCCTCCAGTTGCGCGTCCTCCACCGCGCGCAGCAGATCCTTGAACAGCGGGCCCGGCGCATACCCCGCCGCAATCAGATCATCGCCTGTCAACAGGCGTGGCGGACGTAGCGCCTCCTCCGGCATGTTCTCCCAAGCCTGTCTGGCAAACTCGTAGCTTTCCAGGTTGCGATGGCTTGAAAGGCAATCGAGCCGGTGCAGCGCCAGGTGTTCCTCGAAATGCGGCATTCGCAGGAAACGCTTCAGCGTGCTTTGCTTCATGCGCTTCACATGACTGAACCGCATGTGGTGCTCCACCAGCGCGCTCACGCGCTCCACCTGCTCTCCGGAGCATTTCAGCCTCTCCAGAATCCGCCGCGCCATCACCACCCCCACCTCCACATGTCCGTCAAACCGGATCCTTTCCGCCACTCGAAACGTGGGCGGTTTGCCCACGTCATGCAGCAGGACCCCGAATGCCAGCGTCGGCGTCGCCTTCCCCATCAACTCGAGCATCAGCATCACGTGTACCCACACGTCGCCCTCGGGATGATACTCCGGCGGTTGCGCCACACCCTGGAAGGCCTTCACTTCGGGCAGCAGCCTCTCGAGCAGTCCGCATCCGTCAAGCAACTCCAAACCCCGCCTGGCCCCGCCTTCCGTCAGCATCCGGATTAACTCCTCCCGCACCCGCTCCCTCGACACGGTATCCAACAGCGCGCCCAGGCGCCGCATGGCGGCATAGGTATCCGCCTCGATGGCGAATCCGAACCGCGCCGCGAACCGCGCCGCCCTCAGAATTCGCAAGTGATCCTCGCGAAATCGCTCTTCCGCATCGCCGATGGCGCGAACCACTCCCTGGCGCAGGTCCTCGCGCCCGCCCGTGAAGTCCAGCACCTCTCCACTGAACGGATCGAGGAACAGCGAGTTGATAGTGAAATCCCGTCGCAGCGCATCCTGCCGCGGGTCGGTCTCAAACGTCACTACATCCGGATGGCGGCCGTCGGAATAGCTGTGGTCGGAGCGAAATGTGGCCACTTCGACACAGTGGCCGCTCTCTTTCACCAGCACGACGCCGAAGTGAGCCCCCACCTTCTCAGAGCGAGGGAATAGTGCCAATACCTGTTCCGGCCTCGCGCTCGTTGCGACATCATAGTCCTTCGGCGGAATGCCCAGCACCTCGTCCCGTACACAACCGCCGACGAACCAGGCCCCGTAACCGTGCTGGCGGAGTGCTTCCACGGCCCCCGCCGCAAAGGTTCGCTTCGCGCGCGAGGTTGTGGATTCACTCATACTGTTATAGGTAACATAGTCGTGTTGGTTCTACCCTACCCCAATGTCTTCTGAAATGGGGCGCCTCGCCAATTCGGCATCGCCCTCCTCAAACACAACGAAAGTTGTTATCGCCACCACGGTGGCGCTCAGTTTCATCAGTTTCTGGCGCGGAGCCGCGATTGTCCTCGGCGATCTTGCCTCCACCATGTTTTACGTCGGCGGTATTGCCGAGCAGGCCATCGGCAAGTCTGCCCCCTGGTTCGTGCTCGGTGTCATGCTGTTCAGCTTCGCTGTCCGCTCCGTGTACATGGAAAGTTGCAGCATGTTCGTGCGCGGCGGCGTCTATATCGTTGTTCGGGACAGCATCGGACCCACCATGGCGAAACTCTCCGTTTCCGCCCTTGTCGTGGACTACATCCTCACCGGTCCCATCAGCGCCGTCAGCGCGGGCCAATATCTGGGACACCTGCTGAACGAAATCAGCGAAATGCTGCATCAGGACATGCACATCGATCCCGCGCTGTTCTCCGTCTTCTTTGCCGCCGCCGTTACCGCCTATTTCTGGTGGATGAATATCAAGGGCATCCACGAATCGAGCGGCAAGGCGCTGCGCATCCTCCAGATCACCACCGTAATGGTGGTGGCGCTGCTGGTCTGGTGTCCGCTTACGCTGCTCCTGCGAGGCAACTGGCAACTGCCTCCGGCCCCCACCTTCCACAATCTCCAGTTCGGCGAGGGCGCGCTCGGCTGGCTGAAGGGGACCATGTGGGAGCGCATCGCCTTCGTCGGCATCATCGTCGCATTCGGCCATTCCCTGCTGGCCTTGAGCGGATTTGAAACGCTCGCCCAGGTCTATCGCGAAATCGCCTATCCGAAACTGCGCAACCTCAAGATCACCGCCAACCTCGTCTGCGGCTACGCCCTGGTGAGCACCGGACTCATCTCCCTGTTCGCCGTGATGATCCTTCAGGACAAACTCCGCCCCAGCTACAATGCCAACCTCATCGGCGGGCTCGCCATGAGCCTCGCCGGTCCGCCGCTGCTCAAACTCGGCTTCCATATCTTCGTCGTCATCGTGGGTGTCCTCATCCTCTCGGGCGGTGTCAACACCTCCATCATCGGCGCGAACGGCGTCCTTAACCGCGTCGCCGAAGATGGCGTCCTGCTCGACCTCTTCCGCAAGCCGCATCACCGCTTCGGCACCACCTACCGCATCATCAACCTCATCACCATTCTCCAACTCATCACCATCCTCGCCAGCCGCGGCAACCTCATCCTCCTCGGCGAGGCCTATGCCTTCGGCGTGGTCTGGAGTTTCTTCCTCAAGGGAATGGGTGTCCTCGTCCTCCGCTTCCAGCGTCACGACCAGGAATACAAGACGCCCTTCAACCTCCACGTCGCCGGCCGCGAAATTCCCCTCGGCCTGATCGCCACGGTCGTCGCGCTGTTCCTCGTCGCCATCGCTAACCTCTTCACCAAGCAGATTGCCACCTATGCGGGCCTCTCCCTCACCACCCTGCTCTTCGTCGTCTTTCTCATCTCCGAGCGGATCAACCACCTGAAGATGAAGGAAAAGTCCCTCGAGGAGTTCAACCTCGATCACCAGGAGCAGGTGGACAAAGACGTCCTTCACGCGCGCCCCGGTTGTGTCCTGGTCGCCGTCCGCGACTTCCACCGCATGGATCACCTCAAGAAGGTGCTTGAAAAAACCAACCTGCGCCGCTACGACATTGTCGTCATGACCGTTCGCCAACTTTCCACCGGAGCCGCCGAGTACGGACTTCGCGATGAGCAACTCTTCAGCGACTATGAAAAACAGCTCTTCACCCGCGTCGTCGAACTCGCCGAAAAGGAGGGCAAACCCGTCGAACTCCTGGTCGTCCCCGGAGTGGACCCCTTCGACGCCATGGTGCAGACCGCCGGCAAACTACAGGCCTCCCGCCTCGTCACCGGCGTTTCCGCCCGCATGACCAGCGAGGAACTCTCCCGCCGCATCGGCCTCGCCTGGGAGAAACTGCCCGAACCCCGCCACGCATTCTCCCTCGAAGTCATCAGTTCCGACCGCCCCTCCTCCTACGTGAACCTCGGCCCGCACCCCCCGCGCCT
>JADLBG010000201.1 GCA_020847895.1 Bryobacterales bacterium | reverse complement strand
GGTTGGAGCGGTTTCTCGCCAGATACCCGGCAAAGGACGCCGGTCTGCAGGCGTGGCTCGGAATCCTGCGGGACGGCCAGGGCGAATATGCGAAAGCAGAGATTGCCCACCGCGCGGCAATCGTACTGGACCCATCGAACGCAAAACTCCACAACAATTTGGGCTACAATCTCCTGTTGCAAGGCAAGCGAAACGATGCCTTGACGGAACTGAGACGGGCGGTGGGCATGGATTCAGGGTCCAAGACAGCCCGCGGAAATCTGGCGCTGGCGCTGATGCGCGGGGGGAGTAGCGAAGAGCAGAAAGAGGCTATCCTCCAATGGCAATCCATCAGCAGTCCCTCCGCGGCCCACAACAACGCGGGCGCCGTGCTGCTCGAGGAGGGGCGGTACGTGGAGGCGCGGAAGGAACTCGAGTTCGCCCTCAGTCATCAGGCGGCTTATACTCCCGCTTTGAAGAATTTGGAGTTGTTGGCGAGCCTGGACGGAAAATCGGCGGCGCTGCCCGTCCGGACCGCCTCGCCGGCGAGTTGGAAAAGCACTATGAAACGCCTGTGGTACGCAGTGGCGGGAATGGAAGAGACGCCGTCTTCCGGTTCGGTAACGATCGCGACAAAGCAGTGAGTCTTTAGCAAGAAGGAGTTGCGGAACACGTTTATGAAGAAGATTCTGATTCGCCTCTGGAAAGAGGATCAAGGGCAGGACCTGGTGGAGTACGCGCTGATCGTCGCCGCCGTGGGGTTGGCTTTGATCACCACCGTGAACCAGTTATCCGTTGCCGTGGTGAGCTTGTATTCAAGCATCACGCAAGGGTTAACCAGCATCGGCGCAACCGGCCAGTAAAGAATCCATTGCCCTCGACTTCCCGTCCCGGCGGCTCCGAAAGGAGTGCGGGCGAAGCAACACGTGCTGTTGCGGCGCGTTCCATTGCTGTTTCGCGCGTACCCCGCTGGCTGATGCCCGACGTTTCTCTGCTGGTTGCGGCGATGGTTCTCTTCTACGGCCTGTTCTTTGGAGACGGCGCCGGGAAACTGTTCCGCGATTCGGATACGGGTTGGCATATTCGGACGGGCGAGTCTCTCTTGAAGGGAAACCCATTGCCACGTACAGACCCATATTCCTTCACGATGGCGGGAAAGCCCTGGTTCGCTTGGGAATGGGGATCGGATGTCCTGTTGGGAGCCGCGCACCGGTGGGATGGACTGCGTGGGGTTGCGGTGCTGATCTCCGCCGCGGCGGCGCTCAGCGTGTGGGTCTGGTTCCACCTTCATTGGAAGGTGGGAGGCAATTTCTTCCTTGCCTGTGCAATGGCCGCCCCCATGCTAACGACGATGAGCATGCACTGGCTGGCGCGGCCGCACGTATTCAGTTGGCTCTTGAGCCTGGCGGCAGTGCTGAGTCTGGAACACACGCCCGCGCGAATCGGGCGGAGAACCGGGCTCGCCTGGTTCGCCGCGGGCGCGCTTTGGGCAAACCTCCATGCCAGCTTCTTTTTTCTGCCTTGCCTCTGTTTCCTCTATGCTCTGGGAAGCGGGGCGCGAGCGTGGATCTGGGCAGAAGAACCGGAATACCCCTCGCGATTCCTGCTGTTGGCCGGTCTCTCCGCCGCGGGCACTTTGGCCAATCCCTACGGCTGGCGCCTGCACCAGCATGTGTTCGCGTACCTGACGAATACCGAACTGCTGGCCCGCATCGGCGAATTTCAAAGCTTCAATTTCCATCTTGAGGGCGCCTGGCAAATCCTGCTGACGGTCATCGTGGCGCTCGCGGCCTTGCCGCTGCTGCTGGCCCGCCGGCGCGTGGATCACTTCCTGCTGGCCTGTGGCGTGGCCGCTTTGGCGCTCCGGTCAGCGAGAGCCTTGCCGCTAGCCGCCCTGCTGGTGCTGCCGCTGGCGAACGGAGCGATTACGGAAGCGCTGGAACACCTCGATGTGCGCCTCCGTTTGCGCCAATGGCTGGATCGCTTCCTGTCCTACAGCGGACGCGTCCGCCTGCACGACCGGCGCTGCGGGGGATATGCGCTTACGCCCCTCGTGTTCCTGTTCGCCGTTGGTTTGCTGCGCACACCGGCGTTCTCACGACTCGCCGATTTTCCGTCGAAGGAATTTCCGGTGGCGGCGGCCGCCGCCGTGGAGGCGCTGCCGGAGGGCGCCCGCCTGTTGGCGCCGGACAAATACGGCGGATATCTCATCTATCGCTTCGGCGGCAAGCGCAAGGTTTTCTTCGACGGCCGAAGTGACTTCTATGGCGTTGCGTTCATGAAGGACTACATCCGCCTCATCGAAGCGCGCCCGGGCTGGCCCGCTCTGGTGGAGCGGTTCGCTTTCACGCACGCGTTACTGCCCAACAACTATTCTCTGCTCGCCGCGCTGGAACAATCCGGCTGGTATGGCATTTATAAGGATGATACGGCGACACTATTGAGGAATCCGCGCGCACAACGGAGCCTCAACGGCCGGAGGATTCGCGAGGTCCTTCCTGTACTGGCCGGCCGGCGGGACCTGTGCGAGCTATCGAGGAAATGACGGTATGGGTAATCTGGACCGGCAGAAGATTCTGATGATTTTCGGCGGCGCTCTCTTATGCGCGTTCCTGATGAGCTGGTTTGTCTACGCCAAGACACAGGGGCCGAGAACGGAAAAGATGTTCAAGATTGTCGCCGCATCGCGCGACATGGCGGCCGGCACGCGTCTCAAGCAGAGTGACTTGAAGATGGTGAGCATTCCGGAAAAGGACGCGCCAAAGAACGCGGTGATTGACACGAAAGAGGTGGTGGACCGCGTGCTTTTATTTCCCATGAACCGCAACGAGCCGCTGATGATCAACAAAATCAGCACGCAGGGCGGCATGGAAGGGCTTTCCGCCACCATCGAACCCGGCAAGCGCGCGGTATCCGTTCCGTTCAACGACTCGAGTGGCGCGGGGGGCCTGATCCAGCCGCGTTCGCACGTCGATGTGCTGTTTACGCGCACCGGATCGATGAACGAAGCCGTCACCACCGTGCTGCTGCAAAACGTCGTGGTGATGGGCATCGGCCGAAATACCGAAGTGGCGGCGGTGCAGGGCGCGCCCACGCAGACGACGGCGCCGGCATCCTCCACTGCCACCCGCGCGGCCACCTTGTTGGTGACTCCCGAGCAGGCGGCGAAGCTCGAGTTCGCCCGGCAATTGGGAAAGATCAGCCTCGCCTTGCGTAACCCGCTCGATGCCTCCGTCGAAGAGGACAATGCGCCCGTGGTGACGGCGAGCGACCTGAACGTGGGCTACGGACCCGGACGGCTGCGCGGCCCTCACGGCAAACTTGGAATCCCCAACGTGAAGGACGACGCGGTCTGGAAGAAACTCACCGCCGGAGAGCCAGTCGTCATGACTCCCGATGGCGGCTTCGCCCCCGCGCCAAAGCCGAAAGATGAAAAGAAGGAGCCGCCAAAGCCCAAATACGTAGTGGATGTGTTCAAGGGAGACAAACACCTGCAAGAGGTGTTCCAGTAAGGCCGCGGGCGGACGCAAATGAAGAACAGAATCGCGACATACATCTGCATGGGGTGGGCGGCATCGATGGCGCTGGCGCAAACCGCGCCGGTGCGCGAGATGAACATCACCGTGGGGCGCGGCGAACTCCTGCAATTCGAACATGACCTTTCGCGCGTCGTCATCGCCGAGCCCAAGGTTGCCGATGCGGTAGTGGTTTCCCCCCGCGAAGTCATGGTGAACGCCAAGGGCGTGGGGAAGACGACGCTCATTATCTGGGAGAGCGGGACCATCCCGGCTCGCTACAACGTCAACGTGATGGCGGATAACAGCGGCTTCGAGGACATCCTCAAGAACGTGCGCGCCCGGCTGCCCGAGGGAGCGTCCATTTCGGGCAACAACGACAAGCTTGTCCTGGTGGGAATAGTGAAGGACGAGGAGGAACGGAAACGCGCCGAAGCGCTGGCGTCGCCTTATGCAAAGGCCGTGGTCAATACCCTCAGGACGCCGGTGGTGGAGCCCCGCCAGATTCTGCTGCAGGTGAAGTTCGCCAGCGTCGATCGCGCCGCGCTCAGCGAGTTCGGCTTAAACTATCTCAGCCGCAACGACAAGATGCTGGGCACTCTCACCACACAGCAATTCCAGACCCCGCGAATCAGCCAGTTGCAGTTCGAGAATCAGACCTTTTCCAACACCACCATCAACTTCGCTGACCTGCTGAATCTTTTCCTGTTCCGGCCGGATTTGAACATCGGCGCAACCGTGCGCGCCTTGCAGGCGCGCAACCTGCTCCAGGTGCTCGCCGAACCCAACCTGATCGCCGTGGAAGGGCGGGAGGCGAGTTTCCTCGCCGGAGGCGAATTCCCCTTCCCTACCCTGACCGCCACCACCACCGGCGGCGCCGTCGCTCCAGTGATCACCGTGCAATTCAAGAAATTCGGCATTCAACTCGGCTTCACTCCCACTCTCACCAGCAACGGCGGCATCCACATGAAAGTTTCTCCCGAGGTCAGTTCGCTCGATTTTTCGAATGCGGTCACCTTGCAGGGTTTCCTCATCCCCGCCATCAGCGTGCGGCGGGCGGAAACCGAAGTGGTATTGAAAGACGGGGAGACCTTCGCCATCGCGGGGCTGCTGGATAACCGCGTGACGCAGGTGCTGAACCGCGTTCCCGGCATTGGAGATGTCCCTATCATCGGGAACCTGTTTCGCAGCCGGTCCATCAAGAAAACCCAGGATGAGCTGCTGGTGGTGATTACGCCGCGATTCGTCAAACCGCTGGAGCCGGGCGAAAAAGCGAAGCTGCCCGCGCAACTTGAAGACTTCCTGCCCACCCCCGAGGAGCAGAAGAAACTGGATGAAGCCAGGAAGAAGAAGAAGGGCGAGAAGAAGAAGCCCGAAATAGTGGGCGCTACCGGCCACGAAAAGCCTTAGGAGCGAATTGCTGTTGACAATGCGCACTCCATCCCGGCGATCGCTGAATCAGCGGGGTGGAGTGTCCGTGCAGATCCTGGCGCTGCTGGTTCCCGTCTTTTTCGGCCTGATGGGCTTCGCGGTGGATCTCGGCCGGCTCTATGTGGTGCGCGGCGAGTTACACGCCGCGGCGCAGGCGATGGCGCTTGCGGCAGCCGGGAAGCTGATTGGAACAGACGCCTCCACCGCGGATGCCGCCGATGCGATGAACCGGATTGTAGAGACGGCTTCGGGCTACGGTGACAAGTACGATTTCGGCGGATTGACAATCGGTCAATCGAACGGGGCTCTGAACAGCACCATCTCCGACCCCTCCTTCTGGTCCACGGCAGCCGAAGCAACCGGGGAAGGCGGCACAACCAGCGGAAGCGGGGAGGTCAGCGGGTCGCAGGCCAAGTACGTTCGCGTCGATCTCAATGGGGAGGCGCCTCTCATCTTCTGGCGGTTCCTGTCCTTGGGGCAGGAAGGCAAACTGGCGGTGGCGGCGCGGGCGGCGGCGGGTGTGAGCGCACCCTTGTGCACCGTCTGTGGGAGCGAACCCATCGCCATTGCTCCGCTCGATGCCGCGGACCCGGTAAATTTCGGCTTCACCGCCAATCAGCGTTATACGTTCGGATACCCGTGCACCGGAATCCCGCCGCCGCAACCGTTGCCCGGAGCGGCGCCTCGCATTCCTTACGTGATTCTCAACCGCTCCAATGACGCCCTGGCGACGTTCGCCGACGATTCGCAGCAGTTGTTTCGCGCCGGAGCCCAGGGGTTGCTGCCCTCCACCACACAGGCAAGCGCCTGCTTCACGGTCAATGTCACCGAACAGGTGTGGGCCACTGCCACCCAGTTGCCCTGCAATGCGAACCGCGTACAGACGGCGGTAACCGCCTTTCTTTGCGGAGCGGCAACGCGGATGGACAACTCCGCCGTGCAAGGCTGCGTCAATATCGCCGATATCGACACGCTGAACGGACTCTACACGCCCGATACGGACCTCACCGATCTCGACGACTACACGGGATACACGGGAAACACCCGGCGCATCCTGACGGTGGTGATTGCCGACGTCCTGGACGCCACCGGATCGGGCGCGATGACCGTGCTCGGATTCCGCCAGTTCCTGCTCGAGCCGGTAACGAACACACAGGGGATCAGCCCCGCGGATACCAACGGGCGATTCGCGGCGCTCTACCTGGGCTCGCCGGCGCCGGTGAAGCAAGGCCGATTCGGAGACTGCGGCGTCGCTTCGGGTCCCGGAAAGGTGGTGCTGCACCGATGAAACGGGAACGCGGCAGCATCCTGCTCGAGACCGCCATGTATCTGCCCGTGCTGCTCCTTCTGCTGCTCGGCATGATCTCTCTGGCGAAGCTGACCTACACCTACTACGCGCTCGAGAAGACGCTCTACACGGTGGCGCGCTATGTAGGCACCCAACAGGGCGTCAACTTCTGTGACGACACGGACACGATTGTGCAGGCGGCGAAGACGCTCGCGCTCACCGGATCCACGGACGGAGACTCGCCCGCCCTCATTCAGGGCCTCTCCGCGGGCCAGATTCAAGTGCGCATCGAGCGGCTCGAAGTATCGACCGGCGAAATCGCCCAGTGCGATTGCTCGGCGCAGGGCTGCGACACTTCCACCGGGGGGCAGGGGCCGGACTACATTGTGGTGTCCATTCCCGAAGGCTATCCCTTTACCCCCGTGATCCCGCAACTCCCCATTGACCCCATTCTGCTCAAGCCGCGGGTGCGCGTGCCGTTCCAGGGGACGTAGGCCATGCAACGCAACAGCAAGAGCGGCCAGGCCACAATCGAATTCGTCATCGCGTTCGGGTCCATCCTGCTGCCTGTATCGATGATGATCGTCTTCACCGCGCAACTGCTGTGGATCTGGCACAGCGTGGTGGATTTCACCCGCGAAGGCGCGCGCTACGCCACCACGCATTGCTGGCAGGGCGATGGCGGCAACGTGGTGACATGGATGCGGCAGAACTTTCCGTTGACCGCCGACCGGGACCAGTTCACGAACGGAACCGCGCAGATTGAAGTCACCTACTACGCCAGAGATCCGGATACGGGAAACCTGGCGGAATTCAGTTGCGATTCGAGCGAATGCTCGGCCGCCTGCGTGCCGGACACGGTGCGCGTGCGCGTGATCAATTACGAATACCGTTCATTCATGGGCTATCTGGGTCTGCCGCCCGTACCCATACCCGACTTCCAGACCCAGATGCCGATAGAGAGCGCGGGCTGCAATGCCGACAGCGGGGAGTGCCTGCCATGACCGCGAAGGAGAGGGAATGCCGATCAGCCTGCTAGTTGCGTCCAGCGACGACCACTTCCGGGAGATGGTTCGCGAGAACCTGTTGAATATCCAGAACTCGAAGGTGCTTTCCGAGTATCCGGAGGTGAGCAGCACGCTCTACATCCGCGTCTTACAGGATCTCGAAAGGCACCCGGAGGCCGCCCTCGTGGTGGATATGTCTTATGACGCCGGTGTAGCGCTTGCCGCCATGCAGAAGGTGAAGCAGGCCGTCCCGGAGTTATATCTCATTGCATCCAACTTCCAGGCTGACGGCGAAACGGTACTTTCCTGCCTGCGCGCCGGCGCCAGCGATTTTCTTACGCAGCCACTCAAGCGCATCGAGTTTCGCGATGCCATGCAGCGCCTGGAGAGCACGCCGCGCAAGGTGAGCACGGCCGGAAGCCGGTTGGGCAAGATCTACACTTTCCTCGGCGCCAAGGGCGGCGTGGGCGCCACGACCCTTGCCGTGAACTTTGCCGGCGTCCTGGCCCAGCGTAAGCAGCAAGTGGTGATGCTTGACCTGGACTGGACGGCAAACGACGTGGCGCTCCAGATAGGCGCGGCGCCGCAGTACACGCTGATGGAGGTGGGAGAGAACCTGGGGCGGATGGATCAGGCGCTGTTTGAAGGCTTTGTCACGCGCGACCCGCTCGGCTTCTATCTCGTGGGGCCGCCGGATTCGCTCGAACAGCGCGGCTATTTCACCGAGCCGATGTTTCGCGAGTTTTCGACGTTCCTGGTGGAAAAATATCAGTCCATCGTGATCGACGCCGGACGCAACATTAATGATGACGTCGTGCTCGGCGCTTTGC
>JADLBG010000200.1 GCA_020847895.1 Bryobacterales bacterium | reverse complement strand
AGGATTTTCTTGGCGCGGTAGATATGGTAGCCGTCGCTTACGACAATGCAGGATTTGAGGTCCATGCGGCGCATGATTTCGGCGGCGGAGGTGGCGCTTTCGGCGGTGGTTTCGCCTTCGGGCTCAATGATGATGGCTTCCACGGGGACGCCGTGCCTGCTGAGGTAGCTGCGGCCGACTTCGCTCTCGGTGAAGATGGGGTCTCCGCCGGCTCCACCGGTGGTAAGGAGGCGGGGAGCGAGGCCGCGGCGGTAGAGGCCGAGGGCGTGGTCGAGGCGGGCTTTCAAGATGGGGGAGGGTTTGCCGCGGTATTCGGCGGCGCCGAGGACGACGATGACATCGGCGGGGCGGGCTTCGTCGAGCACCGCCTGGCGTTCGATGGCGAGCGTCAACCGTCCCAGACAGATTGCCGCCAGAAGGCCGAACACGGCCAGAATCAGTACCCCGCGCTTCATCGCTTCCTTATCAGAATACGGCACATAGGGAGCTTAACGATTCTTTACGAATCTGTTCGGGCTGTAGGGTAACTGTGATCGTCCGAGGATCGACTAGACAAGTGACACCAATGAGGCCAGGAAAAGCGATGAACGCGATGTTCGTGATTGCCGCGCTGTGGGGTTCCGCGGCGGCGCAACAACAGGGGCGGGTGCTGGGGGTGGTGACGGCAGTTGCGGCCGACGGAGGGATTACGGTGCAGGCGGACGCGGGCGGAACGTACGCCGCGAAGGCGCTGGAGGGCGCGAAGATCTACCGCGTGGAACCGGGGGAAAAAGATCTGTCGAAGGCGACGAAGGGCACGATTGCGGATGTCGCCGCCGGCGACCGTGTTCTGATACGGGGCGAGGTGAACGAGGCGGAAAAGATCGTGCTGGCCCGTTCGCTGATTGTGATGAAGAAGGAAGCCATCACGAGTCAGAAAGCGAAGGAAGAAGCGGATTGGAAGCAGCACAGCGTGGCGGGTGTGATCAAGAGCGTGGATGCGGAGGGGAAGCAGTTCCGCATCAGCGCCCGCACGGCCGGCGTGGTGAAGGAATGGACGGTAGCGGTGACGGACAAAACGGGCATCAAGCGGTACGCCGATGAATCCATTCGCTACCAGGACGCGCAGCCGAGCGACTTGAAGGCAATGGCGGCAGGCGACCAGGTACGCGTCTTGGGGAACCGCCAGGATGCGGAATCGAAGGTGACGGCCGAACAGATTGTCTTCGGCAGTTTCCAGACACTCGGCGGGGAGATTGTTTCGCTGAAGCCGGAGACCGGCGAGGTAGTGCTGCTGGATGTGCAGACGAAGAAGAAAGTGGCGTTGAAGATATCTCCGGAAGCGCGGTTGCGAAAGATGCCGGTGTTTGGCGGCGGCGGCCGGGGTGGCGGGATGCATCCGGGCGGCGGGCCTGCCGGCGGTATGCGGCCAGGGGGCGGCGGCGGTTTCGGCATGCACGCGGGCGGCAACGGGCCGGATTTTCAACAGATGATGGAGCGGCTGCCGAAAGCCACGCTCGGGGATCTGAAGGCCGGGGACGCGGTGGTGACTTCGGTGGCGCGGCCCAAGGACGGGCATCCGGCCAACGTGATTTCGATGATTGCGGGAATGGATTTCCTGCTGCGGGCGCCTGCCTCGGAAGTCAACCAGGTGATCGGCAACTGGAACATGGAAGTTGGAACTCCGTAAAGGGCTTAAAACACATATGAATTGCCGGATATCTCTGCTAGCGGGGTTATTGTCAGTTACCGGGCTGTTTGCCCAGCAAATGGGACAGATCAAGGGTACGGTGGTGGACCCATCGGCGGCATCCGTGCCGGGAGCGACGGTGAACGCGAAGGGACCGAGCACGAACCGCACGGTGACCACGAATGAAATGGGCGTTTACGAGATCGACAACGTGCCGCCGGGCAAGTACAACATTCGCATCAGCGCGCCGGGGTTTACGCCGTTTGAAATCCGCAATGCGCGGGTGAACATGGGGAGCCCGGTGGAGTTCAAGGTGCAACTGTCGATTGCGTCGCAGACGGAGACAGTAACGGTGGCGGACCAGGAAGCGGTTTCGGTGGACCCGCAGAGCACGGCGGGAGCGGTGGTTCTGAAGGGGGAAGACCTGAACGTGCTTTCCGACGATCCTGATGACCTTGCGTCGGATTTACAGGCTCTGGCCGGGCCGTCGGCGGGGCCGAACGGGGGGGAGATTTTCGTGGACGGGTTCAGCGGGGGACAACTGCCTCCGAAATCGTCGATACGCGAGGTGCGCATCAATCAGAATCCGTTTTCGGCGGAGTACGACAAGATGGGTTTCGGGCGTATCGAGATTCTGACGAAACCGGGCACGGACAAAATGCGGGGGCAGGCGTTTTTCAGCTTCGGCGACCAATACCTGAATTCGAGGAATCCGTTTTCTCCAACAAGGGCTCCGTACAAGGCGCTGAACTTCGGGGTGAACCTTGGCGGACCAATCAACAAGAAAGCTTCCTATTTCATCGATGTCGAGCGGCGCGGGATTGATGAAAACGCGGTAGTGAACGCGACCATCCTTGATCCGAATCTACAGCAGAATCTGCTTCAGCAGGCCATTGTGACGCCGATCCGGCGGCTCTTCGTCTCGCCGCGCATCGACTATCAATTGAGCACGAACAACACGCTGGTGGCGCGGTATCATTTCAGCCGGATGGAGCAGGATGACCAGGGGATCGGCCAGTTCACGCTGCCTTCGCGCGCGTTGAACATGGACAATAACAACCACACGCTGCAACTGACGGAGACCTCGGTTCTGAACGCGAAGATGATCAATGAGACGCGGTTCCAGTACATGCATGTGGACACGCGGCAGATGGGCAATAACGCGACGCCCGCGATCAATGTGCTGGAGTCGTTCAACGCGGGCGGAGCGCTGATCGGCAATTCCGGGACGGGGGAGAACCACTTCGAGATCACGAACATGACCTCCATTACACAGGGGACGCACTTCCTGAAACTGGGAGGGCGGGCACGGGTGGTTTCGGTGAATGACTCCTCGGACAGCAATTTCAATGGGACGTTCACTTTCGCGGGCGGGTTGGCTCCGCAACTTAATGCCAGCAACCAGGCGGTTCTCGGCCCTGACGGGCAACCGGTGCTGACGCAGATCACGTCTCTTGACCGCTACCAGCGGACGCTGCTGTTCCAGTCGATGAATCTGCCGTTCGCGCAGATCCGGCAGTTGGGGGGCGGGCCCAGCCAGTTCACGTTGACGAGCGGGCTGGCCACCAGCGGGGTGAATCAGACGGATATCGGGGTTTTCGCCGAGGATTCCTGGCGGCTGCGGCCGCGGTTTACGTTGAATTACGGATTGCGGTACGAGACGCAGACGAATATACACAACTACAACAACATTGCTCCGCGGTTAAGCATCGCATGGGGGCTGGATGGAGGTAAGAACGGTAAGACGACGAAGACGGTGCTGCGCACGGGGTTCGGCATGTTCTATGACCGCATTGACGACAGCCTCACTCTCCAGGCGCTGCGCTTTAACGGGACGACGCAGCAGCAATACTTCGTGCTGAACCCCAGCTTCTATCCGAATATCCCTTCGCTCGACTCGATCGCGAACTTCAAGCTGGATAACACGGTGCGGCGTCTGGCTCCGGATATCCGGGCGCCCTACATTGCGCAGGGAGTAATCGGCGTGGACCGGCAGTTGCCGTGGAGGACGTCGCTATCGGCGAACTTCATCTACTCGCGGGGCGAGCACATGCTGCGCACGGTGAATATCAACGCGCCGCTTCCCGATGGCACGCGGCCTTTGGGAAACATAGGGAACCTTTATCAGTTCGAATCAAACGGAATTCTGCGGCAGAAGCAGTTCATGGTGAATCTGCGGTCGCAGTTCAACCGCCGTGTGATGTTGTTTGGGTTCTACGTGTATGGGCACGCCAACAGCGATACGGACGGTGTGGGGACGTTTCCCGCGAATCCTTATAACTTCGCGACAGAGTACGGCCGGGCTTCCTACGATGTGCGCCACCGCTTTGTGATGGGCGGCAACATCAACGGGAAGTGGGGCGTCAGTTTGAACCCGTTCATCATCGCCAGCAGCGGGCCGCCGTTCAACATCACTACCGGCCGGGACAACAACGGCGATACGATCTTCAACGACCGGCCGGCTCAGGCGGCTCCCGGCGCCACCGGGGCGGATATCGTCGCCACGCAATTTGGGGTGTTCAACATCGCTCCCGGTCCGGGGGCGTTGCTGATCCCGCGCGACTACGGCAATGGCCCGGGAAATTTCACTGTCAACTTGCGGCTGAGCAAGACATGGGGGTTCGGGGACCGGGGAGAACGGGCAGCGCAGGCGGGACCGGCGGGGCCGGACCGTCCTCCCATGATGATGGGCGGTCCGGGGGGAGGACGGGGAGGATATCACGGCGGCGGGGGAGGCTTCCATGGCGGCGGAGGAGGCGGGATGTTCGGCGCGTCGAACTCGGAAAAGCGCTTCAACCTGACGCTTTCGGCCTCGGCGCGGAACCTCTTCAACCACGTGAATCTGGGTCTGCCAGTGGGAAATCTGAGTTCACCGCTGTTCGGCGAGTCGACGTCGATTGCGGGAGGGTTTGGACCGGGCGGAGCAATGGGCGCGGCAGGGAACCGGCGGCTGGAATTGCAATTGCGGCTTTCGTTCTGAGGCTCGCTCCGAGGCCCAGACAACCATCGATTATTCATACGCGAGAGGTATACTGGAGTCATTGCCTTCAGGAGGGGCTCCATGCAGAAAATTCCGCTCGCATTACTGTTCCTATGTCCGCTTGTCCCAGGTT
>JADLBG010000199.1 GCA_020847895.1 Bryobacterales bacterium | reverse complement strand
AGGTGCGTGTCGCCGTTGGTCGACTTCACCTCCACCACGCCGTCCCCCACCTCCAGAATGGAAATGTCGAACGTGCCGCCGCCAAAGTCGAATACCGCGATGGTTTCATCCTTCTTCTTGTCCAACCCGTAGGCAAGAGCCGCGGCCGTCGGCTCGTTAATGATGCGCATCACCTCGAGCCCGGCAATCTGGCCCGCATCCTTGGTCGCCTGGCGCTGCGAGTCGTTGAAATACGCAGGTACCGTGATCACAGCCTTGGTAACTTTCCCGCCAAGATACGCCTCGGCGGCTTCCTTCAATTTCTTCAGCACGAGCGCTGAGATCTCCGGAGGGGGCATCTTCTTGCCCTGAATGTCCACCCGCGCGTCCCGGTTATCGCCCGGAACTATCTGATAAGGGACCAGCTTCGTCTCTTCACCCACCTCCTCAAAGCGGCGTCCCATGAACCGCTTGATCGAGTAAATGGTATTCTCGGGGTTGGTGATCGCCTGTCGCTTGGCCACTTGGCCCACCAGCCGTTCACCGGATTTCGCGAAGCCAACCACGGAAGGAGTTGTGCGTCCGCCTTCCTGATTGGGGATGACAACGGGCTGCCCGCCCTCCATGACCGCTACCACGGAATTGGTGGTGCCAAGGTCGATACCGATTATTTTGCTCATGTTGGTTATGTACGCCTTCCTGAAACGCTGTCGGCGTTTATTGCGCTCGATCTTATTATTAAATGTTAGTGTCTTCTTGTCAAGTCTTCTTTCCGCCTCCCTCGCCTCCTCCGTCCTCCCCTCCAGCCATCTCCTCGTCGCCTCCGCTTCCGATCTGGCGCCCGCTCAAACCGATTTGGCTTCGTCTTTCCATCGCCTTACCGGCATCCATGCGAAATTCGTCAACGGCGCCAGCGGTATGCTCGCCCGCCAAATCGCCAGCGGCGCTCCCTACGATGTTTTCCTCTCCGCCAACAAACTCTTCGTCGACGATCTCGTCCGCTCCGGAGACCTCATTGCGGACTCGGTCGTCATCTACGCCAATGGACGCCTCGGTTTGTGGTCTCTTACCGGAACCGTGAAACAACTCGACGACCTCCGCCGCGCCGAAGTCAAACACATCGCCATCGCCAATCCCCAGCATGCTCCCTACGGCGCCGCCGCCCGCCAAGCCCTCCAGCGCGCCGGTTTGTGGAGCGCCGTCAAGGATAAGATCGTCTACGGCGAAAACGTCCGTCAGGCCCTCCAGTACGCCGAAAGCGGAAACGCCGACGCGGTCATCACCTCCTGGAGTCTGCTCGAAGGCCGAGGATCCCTCCTCCCCGAAAGCCTTCACGATCCCATCCGCCAGGCCGGCGGAATCCTCGCCCGAAGCAGCCATCAAAAGGAGGCGCGAGCATTCCTCCGTTTCCTCATGGGCCCCAAAGGCGTAGAAGTCCTTAATAGATTTGGCTTGCAGCCGCAAGGCAGGTGACTTTACCATCGGAAGCCTGGGGCTGTGACTGGACCCATAAAATTGCCGGAGCGGCAAGGTTAATGGGTCCAAGAAGAAGACAACAACACGGACTCTCTTAGATGTCCCGTTGCTCGCTGGAAAGCGCAGATGGCGGCCCGGCAGGTGTCGATAAGTTTGGCCACTCTTCCGGCACCAGCTCAATCTCGTCTTTTTCACAGGCGGCTATGCGCCCGCCCGTGCATCTGCCGCAAGGGCGCCCATCTCCTCAGTCCCGCTGCGGTGTTCCCGCTGTTCTCGGCCTCGCCCTGTTTGGCCTGGCGTGGTCTGACCCAATGGCTTGACAGCCCAGGGGTGCCGGCTTATGCTTTTCCTAAGCGCGCAAGGAGAGCGCTGGCACATGGACCACTCGGCCGAGCTTCTGCCGGGCACGCTGGACCTGCTGATCCTCAAGGCCGTATCGCTGGGGCCGCAACATGGCTACGGCGTGCTGCTGCGAATCGGGCAGATCTCGCACGGCGGTTTTCAGATCGAGCAGGGCGCCCTCTACCCGGCGCTTTATCGCCTGGAGCGCCAGGGTCTCATTGAGGCCGAATGGGGCACCTCGGACAACAATCGCCGGGCCAAGTATTACCGGCTTACGCCCGCCGGGCGCAGACGCCTTCGCGACCAGGCCGACGGGTGGCAAAGAGTGGTAGCGGCCATGGCCGCGGCACTTTCCGCCCGGCCGGAACAGGTCTGACATGTCGGGTCTGCGCGTAGTCTGGCGAGCATTCCTCGGGAGAAGTTCCTGGGAGCGCGATCTGGAAGCCGAACTGCTTTCGCACGTGGAATACCGCACCGAGGACCTGATCCGTGCCGGCCTGCCCCGTGAGGAAGCCGCTCGCAAGGCCCGGCTGGAGTTCGGCTGCCGTGATGCCTACAAGGAGCGGTGCCGCGAAGCCCACGGCCTGCGATGGCTTGATGAGTGTCGCCAGGACCTGCGATACACGCTCCGCACGTTGCGCCGCAGCCCGGCGTTCACCGCGGCGGCCATTGTGTCTCTAGCTCTCGGCATCGGCGTGACCGCCGCGGTGTTCGGTCTGCTCGACGCCGTCTTCTGGAAACCGCTCCCCGTCCGAAATCCGCACGAACTTGCGGCGATCTACACCGTTTCGCGGGCGGGACAAACGCCGGCGCTCACGTCCTGCTCGTACGCGGATTTTCTGGATCTCCGCGATGGTGCCAGCGTGTTCAAACAATCCGCGGTCTTCGGGCGCGTGCCGGTCCGGCTCGGGTTCGAGGGAGACACGGAACGCATCCCGGCGGAACTGGTTACCGGGAACTACTTTGCTGTCGTAGGGATTGCCCCGCGCGCCGGTCGTTTGCTCGAGGCTAAGGATGACTTGCCCGGAGCCGTTCCGGCGGCCGTCATCAGCGACTCGCTTTGGGAGCGCCGCTTCGGGCGCGACCCGGAGATCCTCGGCAAGCCGATCCGGATGGAACGCGCAGCCTTTATCGTCGTCGGCGTCGCGCCCAATGGCTTTCGCGGCACGGTGCTCGACTGGGGCGGGACGCCAGATATCTGGGTTCCTTTGTCACAATACCGACTCGCTGTCCCCCAGTTCCGGCGCTCCGACATGCTAAATCGCCGCGACATCCGATGGCTGTTGATAATCAGCCGCCTCGATTCCGATGTGACCGTATCCCAAGCTCAAGCCGCCGCGGACGTTATCGCCAATCGGCTCGCGCGGGAATACGTGGCGACCAACGCCCGGCAGTCTTTCCGCGTCTTCCCGGCGAACGAGGGCCGGTTCTGGCCCGGGCGCCGCAAGCAATCCGTCCAGTTTGCGCTGCTGCTCTCCTGGATCGCGGGTGCGATCCTGCTGATCTCGTGTTTCAACGTCAGCAGCATGCTCGTTGCTCGGACGCTCGCACAGGCGAAGGAGATCAGCCTCAGGCTGGCGATCGGCGCAGGCGCGCTACGTATCGCACGCGAGCGGCTTTCGGACTCTCTGGCGCTCGCAGTCCTCGGCTGCGCGGCCAGTATTCCCGTCGCGATGGCGCTTACAGGTGCGCTGCGTGCGTTCCCCCTTCCGTTTCTGGTCTCGATCTCGGCCGATGTGCAAATTGACTGGAGGGTCGGGGCGTTCGCAGCCGCGGTTTCCGTCCTAATCGCTGGTCTCGCGGGCACAGCGCCGGCACTCCATGCGTGGCACACCGACATCTCGGGCACGTTGAAGGGCGCCGGAAACCTCCGGCGGCGCCGGCTGCTGCCCGGATCCCTCCGGCAGGTTCTCATCGTTGCACAGGTCGCGCTCTCGTTTGTGCTGCTCACCGGCGCCGGACTTCTGAGCCGAAGTCTGCAGGGTCTCGAGCGAACGGACCCGGGCTACGTGCCGGACGGTGTCGTCGTCGCATCGATCGAGCTCGCGGCTGAGGACGCCACGCCGGAGAGCATCGATCGGATTTACCGGGGCGTGCTCAGCCGCGTGTCCGCGATTCCCGGTGTCGAGGGCGCGGGCCTTTCTTCGGAGATCCTGCCCACGATGTCGCGCTGGACGAAATCGGTACGCCCGCGCGATACTCCAGCCCCGCCGGGTGCCGCAGCGGTCCCCGTGGACGCTAGCGTCATTTCACCCGGCTACTTCGAAGCGTTGCGAGTGCCGCTGATCGCGGGACGCGATTTCCGGCCGCAGGACGATGCTTCGGCGCCTCCGGCCGTGATCGTGACCCAAGCTGCGGCCCGGCGGTTTTGGGGCTCCACCGAGGTCACGGGCAAGCGCCTGCGAATCGACGGCGAGGATCGAGACCGCGAAGTGATCGGGGTGGCGCGCGACATCAAGTACCACGAACTGTTCGAAGCGCCGGCGCCGTACCTGTTTCTACCGGCCTCGCAGACTTCTTGGATGAACATGAACCTTCACGTGCGGATTAACGGAAACGCCCCGGCCCTCGCGACCGCGCTGCGCCGTGAACTCCCCGCCGGCACAGGCGTTCGCATTCTCCAGATTGAGCCGCTCGAAGACTATATCGCCCGACGCTTGTCGCAGCCGCGGCTGGCCGCCACGCTCGGGGCCATAGTCGCAGCGATCGGGTTGATCCTTTCGGCAGTCGGCCTGCACGGCATGATGGCTTACTTCGTGGTCCAGCAGCGGCACGAGATCGGGATCCGCATCGCTGTCGGAGCAGCCGCACGGGATGTCGTAAAGCTCGTAGCCGGCCGCGGACTCATCCTGGCCCTTGCGGGATTGGCGGTCGGAACGCCTCTGGCGTTGTGGAGCGCTCCTCTCTTGCGGAGCCAGTTACACGGCGTCAGTTCCTCAGACCCGGTCATCTATGTGTCAGCGGCAGCGGCGTTCGTCGCCGTGACGGGCACAGCATCCATAGGACCTGCACTGCGGGCACTCGGGATTCACCCCACGTCGCTGTTGCGCACCCAATAGGATCGTCATGAATAGCGGCGCAACTTCACGAATGCTCCCGGTGCTGCTGGTGGCGGCTGCGGGAGTGGCAGCCCAACCGGACCAGGGACTCGTGTTCCGCTCCACCACGCGCTTGGTGGAAATCAATGCGATCGTGCATGACAAAAGCGGAAAGGCAGTCGCCGGATTGCAGCAGGATGACTTCGAGATCTTTGAGGATGGCAAGCGGCAGAGCATTGTGCTGTTCGTTGCCGAGCGCACTGAACCAGTGCGGCCCGCCGCTCTTCCGCCGCATGTTTATTCGAACCGCCTTCCAGCGCGGACGGGCGCAAGGAGCGGATACACGGTGATCCTCCTCGACTGGCTCAACGGAATTTGGGGAGACCGGGCCTTCGCCCGCCAGCAGGTTGTTCGGTTGCTTACTCATCTCCAGCCGAACGACCTGGTCATGCTTTGCGTGCTGGACCGCGGACTGCGCATCGTGCACGACTTCACCTCGGATACAACTGCGCTGCTGCGGAGGCTCGCGGCGGAACAGGATCGCCCGCCCTTCGGAACGGAAGAGCACGCAGCCGGGCCGATTGCCGACGCGAGCGTGGGGAGTCTCGATCTGATGCCTAAGACACCAGCTGACCGCCAGATGAAGACGTTCTTCGCCACCCGGAGAATCCTGGACACGCTGACCGCGTTCGAGCAGATCGCGCGCTACCTGAGCGGAGTGCCGGGGCGGAAGAGCCTCGTCTGGGTGTCCTCCGGCTTCCCGTCGGCGCTCGGCCTGCCGGGGAGTGAAGCGCGCACCGGCAGAGCGGCGGAGATGCGCACGTTCGGACCGGAACTGTCGCGCGTCTTCCGGGCGCTGAACAACGCGGATATCTCCGTTTACCCGGTCGATGCGCGGGGGTTGCCGCTCAACGGCGATTGGGCCGCCACGTCCACCATGATCGAATTCGCCGCCCGCACTGGCGGTCGCGCCTACTACAACCGCAACGACCTCGGTACCGCGATCCGCAGCGCGCTCGACGACTCCGCCATCAGCTACACGCTCGGCTACCGCCCCGCGGAGGACCGGATGGATAGCAGGTACCACGAGATCCGCGTCAGGATCCGGCGCCCGGGTGTGGAGGTCCGACACCGGCAGGGCTATTTCGCGGGGCCGGCGCCCACGGATGTTCGGCAGGCGAGGGCTGAACTGGAACGGGCGCTCAGCAGCCCGTTGGACTCCACAGTGTTGCCGATCTCCGTGCGGGCAAACATTGCCGGTGGGGCGGCCGCGCTTCTCGTCGTCCTCGATCCCCTGAGTCTGTCCTTGCGTCAAGAAAGCGGGCGTTGGCGGGGCCAGGCCAAGCTGTACGCGGCGGTCCGCCGGAA
Source organism: Bryobacterales bacterium (assembly GCA_020847895.1). GTDB lineage: Bacteria > Acidobacteriota > Terriglobia > Bryobacterales > Bryobacteraceae > CADEFT01. Next base: position 7,911 of record JADLBG010000199.1, on the reverse strand, counting down.
CGGAAGTGCATCCTGGATCCCAATACTCGCCAGTACGCTGCAGTTGAACCTGCTCAACGACACGTACGATCATGCCAGCCGGGAAGGCCTCGTGTTTCGGCAGGACCTGACGCTGCCTGCAGATGCGGCATCTCTGCGGCTCGTGGTTCGGGACCCAAGATCGGGATCCGTTGGGTCCTTGACGATTCCGATTGCCGCCCCTGGACCCGGCGCGGCGGTGCGCTCGAAGATAGCACGCTAGAAAGGCGTCCCTCGACCAACTGGTCGCCTGCGGGGTTAATTCCCGCCGCTCCCGCATCGTCTCTCGCTGGTGCCGCAGGTACCGGGACCGGATGGCGGCGCACAAGTCCGGACACTTCTCCGACAGACTCGAAACAGATAAGTCGAGCTGACGGGCTACGCTGCTGAGTGACGGGGCCGGCTCTCCGCACAGAATGAAGAGTAATGTGGTTCGGAGCTTTGAGTTTTCCTTTTGCGCGTGAATCGCCCGGGCTTTCACCAGCCGGTCCACAGCCTCAGGAAAGTGCCGGCGCAGTTGTGATGAAGTCTTAAAGCCAAGACGCTGGCTTAGGTCGTGAAGTGTGGGAGGTGGCTCTTGACGACTTGCGGCGTCGGCGGCTTGCCGTAGCTCGTCGAGTCGACGCTTCTTCCAGTCTTCGAGTTTCCGTGCGATCGCGCGACAATGATCGGGGAATTTCCGCTGGATGAGTCCTGCATTCGAGTACCCGAGTTTTGCCGCGATGCGTCGGGCCGACACCGGCGGATCCGGCAGGGCTGGTCGTAGTACTCGAAGACGCTTGTATCCTCCTCCATTTCGAGGGCCACCGCGAATTCCACGCGGTGGCTTTCGAACTGAATCGTCTTCCCCATCTTCCTGCTCGGATATCGGCCAGGAACGTTTGATTTCCCCCCACCAACGCGACGTGCAGGCTCGGAGCAACGAATGCCATCGACGATTGCGCGGGCGTCTCCGCGCAATCCCAGACGCTGATACCAGAGCGACAGATCAACTTGGCTGAGCACGGACATCACCTCCCTGGCCGGCGTCGTTCCGACCGTCCGTGTGCGTGACTGGCACTCGCACAAACGAGCGTCCGCCGGATCGCCGTTCACCTGCCTGGCTGCGGGCGCTCTTCGCTCTTGAGTGCCTTCACGTACCGCACGCCGGCCTCGTTGATCAATTCCTGTAGTCGGCGCCCGTTCCGGATTGCGGCGCGGACCTCAGGGACCAATCGTTCCGGCACGTAGATGGAAAAACGCTTCTTACCACTTCGTCCATAAAGCGCATAGCTGCTGTGGCCCTCGCCAGAAGCGCATGCGGGACAGCGTTCACGAATACAAGGCCCCTTCCGCAGAGAGAGCGAACCCGTCGCGACCGGCCACAGTTGTTCAGTCGCCCTCTGGAACCACTGGCGAACTGCGGCGGGCGTTTCGCTTTGCCTCATGGCGTATATGTGGAACTATACATGTATACAAACCATTTTGCAAGCATTTTGTTCTTGAAGGCCCACCCCGTTCCGGCCACGCTCAGCCTAGCCTGACGCCTTTTGCCGGCCGAACGTCGATGTACTCGCGGCAATGTTATGAGGCCCAAACTGCACGCCCGGCAAGGGGCCCGGAGCGGTGCCGCACCCAGAGGCCGGCAAATCAACAGATTGCGCCGCCGCCCGCGGCAAGGATATCGGTTCAAAACGGCAAGATTATGGGTTTTGTCGCAGGGGCTCCTAAGATGCATGGAATGATCTCCCGCCGCATCCTCTTCTCCTTCGCCGCGCCGGCGGCGCTCGCCCGTGCCGAGCGCAAGCCGCTCGAGTTCAATATCCACTGGGTCAATCCCGGCACGAACCTCCCGCGCGGCGTCACTCACAAGACCCTGTTCTCCAAATCGATGAGCCACGACGTCGGCTTCCATCTCTACCTGCCGCCCGGTTACGATTCCTCCTCTGACCGTTTCCCCGTGCTCTACTGGCTCCACGGAGCCGGAAGCGATGAAACCGCCGGAATCCCCTACGCCGCAATGCTCGACCGCGCCATTCACGACCGCCAGATGCCGCCCGTCATCATGGTCATCCCCAACGGCGGCAAGCGCAGCGAATACCGCGATTGGGAACCACAGAAGGTGATGGTGGAATCCTTTATTATTCGCGAATTGATTCCCCACATCGACGCCGCTTACCGCACCGTCAAGGAACGCCGCGCCCGCTGGATCGAAGGCATGTCCATGGGAGGCAACGGCTCTCTCAAACTCGCCCTCAAGTATCCCGATCTGTTCGGCTCCGTCGCCGCCTACGCAGGCTCCTACCGTCCTCTCCCCAAGGACGGCATCCTCTACCCCGGCATTGTTCCCGAAGGCCGCCTCTGGATCGAACAACTCTCGCAGTGGTATTCCGCCGCCGATGATGTGTTCGAACTCTCCAAAGAAAATCGCTTCCGCCTCGACGGCATGCGCATCCGCCTCATCGCCGGCACACGCGACGTCTCCCTGCCCGATTCCGAAGCCCTGCACGCGCATCTGCAAAACATCGGCGTGGTGCATGAATACGAACTCCTCCTGGGCGTGATGCACGCCACCGCGGCCTATTACAACCGCGCCGGAGTGGAGGGATTCCGCTTCCACGTCCCCGCCCTCGGCAAAGCCCTTGGTAAGAATTGACCTGCCGCCGGTCGCCGCTATAGGATACCGGCTGGGTCCTGATGCTCATGAAACCTGCGGCATTTTTCTTCCCCCTGCTCTTCACAGCGGCGCTTTGCGCTCAAAACGCAACCACCGCCGGACGCTTCATTGTCGAACACCCCACGCTCCTCAACCTCGGCTTCGAGTGGTCCATCTCCGGCGACAACAACCGCAACGCGCAAGTCGCCGTGCAGTACCGCGCCGCCGGTGAGCAGGCTTGGCGCAACGCGCTTCCCATGCTCCGCATCGGAGGCGAAAACGTCGGCCGCGACGCCGAAAACCTCCACTACACCGTCCCCCACGGCTTCGCCGGTTCCATCCTCAACCTCAAGCCCGGCGACGAATACGAATGCCGCTTCACCCTGACCGACCCCGATGGCGTCTCCGGAACGTCCACGCAGACCGCCAGGGTGCGCACCCGCACCGAACCGCAGCCTTACGCCGGCGGGCGTGTGCTTCACGTCTATCCGCCGGATCACAAAGGCCCGCGCCAGGATCCCAGCTTCACCGGCGTTCTCGAAGCCTACTACGGCGCCGGCCTCGGCGACTGGAGCGTCGTCCGCGAACGACGCGCCCAACCCGGCGATATCCTCCTCGTCCACGCCGGTCTCTACCGCCCGGAACGGCTCAACTACGTCGACCCCCTCGCCGCCCCCTTCGACGGCACCTTCACCCTGTCTCTCAAAGGCACAAAGGAAAAGCCCATCACCATCAAAGCCGCCGGCGATGGCGAACCCATCTTCGATGGCGCGGGCAACCACATTCTGTTCGATGTGATGGCCTCGGCGAACCACATCTTCGAAGGACTCACCTTCCGCAACACCGACGTCGCCATCCTTGCCGGCAAGAAGGAAGTCCTCGGAGCCACCGGACTCACCGTAAAAAACTGCCGCTTCGAGAACATCGGCTTCGGCGTCTGGACCGAATACGCCGGCTCGAGCGATTTCTACATCGCCGGCAACCTCTTCTTCGGCCGCGATGACCGCTTCCGCCTCATTGGCTGGACCGGAGCCCGCTGGGGTAACATCGGCCCCTACCCGTCTCACTTACTCACCAGTTACTACGCCATCAAACTCTACGGCCCCGGCCACGTCATCGCCCACAACGCCATTGCCTACTTCCACGACGCCATCGGCATCTCCACCTACGGCACCCCCGAACCGGACCCGGAGCGCCAGGCTTCCTCCATCGACATCTACGCCAACGACATGCACATGTCGAATGACGACTTCATCGAAGCCGACGGCGGCGTCCACAATATCCGCGTCTTCCAAAACCGCGGTGTCAACGCCTTCCACGGCGGCTACAGTTCCCAGCCGATCTTCGGCGGACCTGTCTACTTCTTCCGCAACCTGCTCTACCACGTCCAATCCGGCGTCGCCTTCAAGCTCGACGCCCGCCCCGCCGGACTCCTCATGTACCACAACACCCTCATCGGCGAGCAGGCCGTGCGCAGCCCCAACGGCAATGTCCACTGGCGCAACAACCTCTTCCTCGGCCGCGACACCCCGGACCGCGGCATCATGATCTGGGCCAACGCTACCGCCGACTACAGCTCCGATTACAACGGCTTCCGCCCCAACAAAGGAGTCGATGCGCAGTATCTCTGGATGGCCCCCGCCGAACCCGGCCAGACCCTCTACAAGAACACCCGCGACCAGTGGAAATCCTTCCGCACCCTCGCCGAACTCCAGGCCGCCACCGGCCAGGAAAAACACGGCCGCGAACTCGATTTCGATATCTTCGAGAAGATGGCCCCGCCCGACCCCACCAAACGCCACGCCGTCTACCACTCCATGGAACTCAACTTCCGCCTCAAAGCCAACTCCCAAGCCATCGACGCCGGAGTTGCCCTCCCCACCATCAACGACGGCTTCACCGGCGCGGCCCCGGACCTCGGCGCCATCGAATACGGCCAGCCCGAACCCCACTACGGCCCCCGCTGGGTAACCTGGGTGCCCTTCTACCGTTAGGGACTCCCAATTTGCTCATGTCCGGATACACTATTTACCGCTTCAACCCAGCGGTCCAATTGAGTACCACCGTAATGGGAGCGGAGACCGCACCTTCCGGCGCCACGTTGATCAGGAACCGCCGCCCATCGACCGCTGGTGAATAATATAAGGCGACTTCGGCGAGGATTCCGTGAAGCGTGCCGGTCTTCAGCGGATTGTGCAGCGGAACAGTGACACCATGAACTGGCGGTCCCGGATGCCGAAGCCGGACATGGCTTCCCCTCTGCCGGACTATCGAGTATCCGACCTGTTGCAGCGTCCGGATCAGACGGTCGCCGGACACGCCGCGCGGTAATTTCCTGCAGCTTCCAGGGGAATCAACTCGTCCTTGACGTAGTGCATCTGCACAAGCCGCGGACGCTTCGTGGCGTCTTCAAAATGCAGCGAAACTGCCTCGATCAGGTTGGCCCGCAGCTCATCCCAGCTATCAGCTTCGGTGAAAATACCGTGGCCAAGTGCGCGAGCGTAGAAGCCGCCTTCCTCCGCATCGCGAATCTCGAAGATTTAGCTCCAAGAGGCCAGCATACCCGAACGGGTCGGGCGGTCGAAGGCCATTATCGCTGTGCGGTCGCGGGAGCGGCGCATAATAATGCCAAAGAAGCAATCAGGGAAGCGGTGCCGGCGGATCCCAAAGACGTGTTTCATTCAGCGGGGCTGTCTTGCGTGCATCGCCTGTGGCCGGGTATACGAGGGAACGGGGCGGAGGAACAATCTTCGGAGAAAATATTCTGTATCGGATACGCAATCCGCCGGCGCAGGTCCCCCAGTTCGGAACCTGCCGCCGCATATGGGCACCCTCATCGGCCAGGGAACACCGCTATTTGTAATCTTATTAATCCATGAAAATCTCTGCGCCCTCCGCGCCTCTGCGAGAAAGCAATGAACGAAAACCATGCGTTCACATACTTTCATAACTTTCTTTTTCCCGCCATATCAATTACTTCGGACCGGCCATCGCCATCTGCCGCATCACCTCACGCTACCCTGAAACCGGAAAAGGCTTCACGCCTTCTCCAATAAATCTCAGGAGGTTTCCCCATGCTCGGCTCTCTATTCAACAAATCCCGTACCCGCGCCCAAATCAATCGCGAAAATGCGCGCAAATCCACCGGCCCCAAAACCCCTGCCGGCAAGGCGGCCGTCAGCCGCAACTCGCTCAAGGAGGGCTTCTCCGCCTCCTTCGCCATCGTCGCCCCGGAAGACGAAGAGTTCTACCACCAGTTCCTCGCCGGCCACCGCGCAGAACTCAATCCCCAGGGAGCCCAACAGGAAGACCTCTTCCGTCGCATCTCCCTCGCTGCCTGGAACATCCGCCGCATCGAAAAACTCACTCTTGCTCTCTTCGATGAATCGGACATCGATCCGCTCGCCGGTGACGACCCCGCCATCACCGCCAAACTCGAGCGCTACACACGCCACCAAACCCTCAACGAGCGCTCCTACTATCGCGGCGTGAAACTGCTGTCCCAACTCCAAAAGGAAGCCTCCACCCCGGCCGAATGCCCCCCGCCGGAGCACGAAACAGCGCAAAGCCACATTCCCCAAGACCCTCCTCAGCCACCCGGCGGCGCTCCGGAATCCGACCCCAACCAACCCTCCGAAGCCGCTGATTCTTTAAATGACAAAACAAAGCCTGAGCCTGCGCCGGAAATCACCCCCGAAATCGAGCCGGCGAACCAAGCGAATCCCGATCCCGACCCGGAAGACCTCCATCCCGGCCCAAACCACCTGCTTCTCATCGTCAAATGAGCCTCACCAGAGAACACGCGCCCTTGCAACCCGCGCTCCAGGTGCGATTCTAGGAGACAGCGTGATACGACTTGCCATCATCCTCCTCACTGCCGCGGCATTCGCACAAACCGGGAAGCCCGAACCGCCTCTCTCCTGGGTGGACCCTGACACCGGACATCGCATCGTGCGTCTTACCCGCGAACCCGGCAGCGCCGGCCTCTACTTCAACCAGAACGGCTACACCGCCTCCGGACGCAAACTGGTCTACACGACGCCGGACGGCATCTCCGTCCTCGATCTCGCCTCCAGGCAATCCCGCCAGGTCGTGCACGGACGCGTCCGGTTGATCGACGCCGGCCGCAAATCCGAACGGGTTTACTACCTCCGCGACGGAGCCGTCTGCTCCACCGACACCGATTCGCTCGAAACGAAGACAATTGCCACGCTGCCAAAACGCGGTTCCATCTCCACCGTGAATGCGGACGAAACCCTGCTCGCCGGAACCTACATCGAAAACGACGGCGCGGACTACAATACCCGACCCACGCCGCAAGCCGCCCAGGGCCACTCGCTCGAGCAGCCGCTCAACAAGGGCCAGATGATGGAGCAGCGCCTTGCCGCGCGCCTCCCCATGGCCATGTTCATCATCAACATCAATACCGGGGCCGCCACCGTTGTTCATCGCTCCACGGACTGGCTTAACCATCTGCTGTTCTCCCCCGCGGATCCCGCCATGCTGATGTTCTGCCACGAAGGGCCATGGCACAAAGTAGATCGCATTTGGACCATCGACACCAACACCCGCAAAATCACCAAAATTCATACCCGCGCCATGGCCATGGAGATCTTCGGCCATGAGTTCTGGAGCGCCGATGGCAGCGCCATCTGGTATGACCTGCAAACACCGCGCGGCGAAGACTTCTGGCTCGCCGGCTACAAGCTCGATACCGGCGAACGCGCGTGGTATCACCTCCAGCGCGACGAATGGTCCATCCACTTCAACGTCACTCGCGATGGCTCGCTCTTCTGCGGAGACGGTGGCGACCCCGGCCAGGTGGCGCATGCGAAGAACGGACGGTGGATCTATCTCTTCCGCCCCGAACTCATTCCGAATCGCGGCGTCGAGGACAAGACCTTCATCCGCCCCGGCGTGCTGCGAGCCGAGAAACTCGTCAACATGTCCAAACACAACTACCGCCTCGAACCCAACGTCAGCTTCACCCCGGACCAGAAGTGGGTGGTCTTCCGCTCCAACATGTTCGGCCCGACGTACGTCTTCGCCGTGGAAGTGGCCCAACAAGCCGCGCAATGAGAAATCAAGCGCTTATCAACGGCTACCTCAACGGTTACTGTGCTATATACTGGGCCTCATGAGCGCTCATTTCTCGCGCCGGGATGTTCTCAAACTCCTCTCCCTGCCTCCTCTCCTTTCTCTCCCCGGCATCGCCGAGGACTCCGCCGGCCGCACCGCCTGGTACCGCGCCGCCAAGT